>JANXUN010000107.1 GCA_025356185.1 Gemmatimonadaceae bacterium | reverse complement strand
GCATCAGCTGGTTGTGAAAGCCGTTGATGAATCGGGTGGATACGGCATGCTGATGGGCGCGCAAGCAACCATTGAGCAACGCGATGAATTTCGTAAGCGCATCGAAGCCGATCCACGCAAATACATCGCACAACCGCGCATCGAGTTGAGTACGTGTCCTACGTGGGACAAAGAGTCCAAGTGCGTGCAAGCGCGCCGCGTGGATTTGCGACCGTATGTGCTCACAAGCAAGAAAGGCCCGTGGGTGTTGCCCGGTGGACTCACGCGTGTGGCGCTGGTTGCTGGTTCGTACGTCGTGAATTCGTCGCAGGGTGGCGGTTCAAAAGACACGTGGGTCCAGAAGGAGCACTCATGATTTCGCGCGTCGCAGAAAACTGTTTTTGGCTCGGGCGTTATTTAGAGCGCACCGAAGCGACCGCGCGATTGCTCAACGTGACGCGTCACTTGTCGATGGACGCCGAACTTGAGCCGCGTCAGTGCTGGTTGCCGGTGGTGATCGTGATTGGAGAACAGCCACGCATCATCGATCGCACCACCGAACATCCGATTGGTTACACGTCGGGCGAGCAGGTTGAGCGTTTCATGACCTGGGACGACAACAACTCGTCGTCCATTCACCAGTCGGTGGCGGCGCTGCGCGAAAACGCGCGCACGATTCGCGAAGTGATCAGTCTGGAGATGTGGGAGGCGATCAACGAGCTGTACCTGTGGCTCAACAGTGAACACGCCCGCAGCGAGTACATGCACGAACGCGCGGTGTTTTATCGGCGCATTCGCGATCGCTGCCAGCTCACCGCTGGACTCATGCGCTCAACGATGCTGCATGACCTGCCGCTCAATTTCATCTGGCTCGGCATGCTGCTCGAGCGCGGTTCGCAAACCGCGCGCGTGGTTGATGTGCATCATCATGCCTTCACGTTGCACGAGCGCTCCGAAGACGCCGTCGAAGCCGCGCTCTGGTTGTCGTTGCTGCGCGCATGTTCAGGCATGGAGCCTTTTATGAAACGGCACCACGGCAATGTTACCGGCGAAGCCGTCGCGACGTTTTTGACATTCGAGGGCTCGTTTCCCAAATCCATTGCGTACAGTGTGCGTGAAGCGCGACATCGCTTGGAAGTCATCCGTCCTCCGCTCGAAGTCGATCTGCCCGGCGCACGTTCGGCGCAGCGCCTCACGTCACTCGATACGTGGATCACCAGTCAGGCGACGCGTGCAGAAGACCGCGGTGTGCATGATCAGCTGACGTATGTCGTCGACGAACTCGCGGCCATTTGCGATCTGGTGGGCGAAGAGCTGTTCGGACATGCGCCGGTGGTCGATGAGGATTCGCCGTTCTCATTGTCACGCGAGTTTACGACGTAATGACGGACGTGACGCTATGACAGACGTGACGTTATGACGGACGTGATGTCTGCTGTTGACGTAGCGCACGCACGACAGCTTCGTGTGCAACATCGCACGGTGTATCGCTATCAATCGCCCGTCGCGCGCAGTGCGCACACGTTGCGACTGGTGCCGATGCACGATCACTTGCAGCAGCTGTTGCATCACGAACTGCGCATCACCATTGACGGGCAACCGATCAATGCGAGCGACGGCCTGTCCATACCGGGTGTGACCTTTGACGATGTTTTCGGCAATCGCACGCAGCGTATTCAGATCGGGCGGCCGTATAGCGAATTGGTCATCGACGCGCTATCCACGGTTGTAGTGCACCACAACAATTCGCAGTTGGTCAATCCGCTCAACCCTCCGCCGTATATTCCGTGGATGTGGATGCCGTGGCAGCGGCAGGTGCTAGAGCCGTTCTTGTTGCTGCCTGAGTTGCCTGAGAGTGAGCTGAACACGTTGCTGCAGTACGCGACGCAATTCGTGCAGCGCAACAATGCCGATCTTGTGCAAACGATGCTCGACATCAACGCGACGATTTTTCGCGAGTACGCGTATCGACCGGGTTTCACGACTGTCACCACGTCGCCGTTCGAAGCATTTGTCAGTAAGCAGGGCGTCTGCCAGGATTTCACCAATATTTTTATTTGCTTGGCGCGGTTGCTGGGCGTTCCTGCGCGCTATATGTGCGGATACGTGTACACGGGACCCAAACACGAGAATCGTGTGCAATCTGAAGCGTCGCACGCATGGGTGCAGCTGTATTTGCCCGATGTCGGGTGGCGCGGATTTGACCCCACCAACGGTGTTGTCACGCACACCGATCATGTGCGTGTCGCACTCGGCCGCAATTACGTCGACGCGACACCAACGTCCGGCACGATTTACGGCAGTGGTGCGGGTGAAATGCTTGACGTGCAGGTGACGGTTGAATCGATTGCGTTACCGTAACGAGATCAACGTGACG
>JANXUN010000098.1 GCA_025356185.1 Gemmatimonadaceae bacterium | reverse complement strand
CGGATACCAACTCGCTGACCCGCAAGCTGAGTGAGCGTTTCGCGCTGCGTCGGTTTCGATTCGGCGCCAACGCAGCGCCCCTCGCGAGCGCGCATGATCTGACTGGTTCGGGAACGCGTTCGGACTTGGCGCGTGCGCTTGGTGATGTTCGCGAAGATTTGAACGGGCTCCCGTTAGCCGGCGTGGTGCTGGTGTCCGATGGCGCCGACAACGGCGGAACGCGCTATGATGATGCGCTGCTGGCACTGCGTGCGCGACGTATACCGGTATACACGGTTGGCGTGGGACGCGAACGCTTTGATCGCGACGTCGCAATTGAACGCGTGCAAGCGCCGCGTCACACGTTGTCTGGAGCAAACATTGTCGTGGAAGCCGACGTGCGCGTGCGTGGCATCGGACGCGATGTCGCCGTGATCTCGGTCGAAGCCGATGGACGTGTGGTTGCGACGGATTCTGTCGCCGCGCCGACGAGTGGTGACTTGGCACATGTCCGCTTGCGCATGCCGCCGCTGGCCGCCGGCGTGCATCGTCTCGCTGTACGCGCCAAACCGCTCACCAACGAATTGGTCACTGAAAACAACGAGTGGCAAACCAGCATTGAAGTGCGCGCGGGCCCCGAACGCGTGTTGTATCTCGAAGGGGAGCCACGTCCTGAGTTTCCGTTCATTCGCCGCGCGGTGGCAACGGATAGCGGCGTTCAAGTCGTTGGGTTGATGCGCAGTGCTGACAAGAAGTTCTTACGACTTGGCGTCAAAGACAGCTTGGAACTGTTGGGCGGATTCCCCACCACGCGAGAAGAATTATTCGCGTATCGCGCCATCATTCTCGGCAGTATCGAGGCGTCGTTTTTTTCGGCCGATCAGCTGCGCATGATTGCGGATTTTGTGAGCAAGCGTGGCGGTGGATTGTTGGTGTTGGGTGGTCGCTCGTCGTTGTCGGAGGGCGGTTTTGCCGATACGCCGCTCAGCGATGTGTTGCCTGTTACACTCTCGCGCGGCAAGCCGAACGAAGAAGGACCCGCGACTGGGCTTAAGGTGCACCCGACGCGTGCCGGTGAAGCGCTGGCCACGTTGCAATTGCGAAATTCGATCACCGCCTCGCGTGTGAAGTGGGATTCGCTCCCCGAGATCACGACTGTAAATGCGGTCGGGTCGTTGCGCGCAGGTGCCACCGTGCTGCTTGCGGGAAAATCTGAAGGCGGCAAAGCCGACATTCCTGTACTGTCGTGGCAGCGCTACGGACGCGGCATGAGCGCTGTCTTCAGCGCGCAAGATTCGTGGTTATGGCGCATGGACGCGTCGATGGCCGTTGACGACATGACGCATCAAACATTTTGGCGACAGATGGTGCGCTGGTTGGTCGATGATGCGCCGATGCCATTTGAAGTGAGTGCGACGCCATCACGTGTCGCGCCGGGTGAATCGGTTACGATTCGCGCGCAGCTGTCTGACGTATTTTTTGCAGACATCAACGACGCGAACATCAATGCGGTGGTCACGATGCCCAACGGCACAACCACCACGGTGCCGCTCGAGTGGTCGTTGCGCGAAGACGGCTCGTACGCCGGACACTTTACTGCATCGGATTCGGGACGCTACACCGTTGTCGCGAGTGCAAAGCGCGGCACCGATAGCGTTCGCACGGCGACCACTACGTTGTTGGTCGACGATCGTGGTGCTGACGTGGCGCAGGCTGAGCAACGCCCTGCCCTCTTGCGTCGCATCGCCGAGGAGACTGGTGGTCGATACTACCCGATCGAAGACGTGTCGAAGTTGGCCGAGGACGCGATGTATACGAAGGCCGGCGTGACGGTCCGTGAAGCGAAAGATCTGTGGGATATGCCTATCGTGTTTGTGCTGCTCGCGCTGCTGCTGGGCGCTGAGTGGGGTTATCGTCGCTGGCGTGGTTTGGCATGATGCGACGCGTCGCTGTGCTGTGTTCCGTGTTCGCGCTCTGTGCGTTGGTGAGCACGCGCGCGAACGCGCAGCGCACGCATGTGCTGATCGTGTCAGGGCTCTCGGGCGATGTCACGTTTAAGAAGTCGTTCGATCAGATCGCGAGCGCGGTCAAGCATGCAGCACGCGACACGTGGGCGGTGAGCGACTCGAGTTTAATTGTGCTCACTGAAGATTCACTGCCCAGTGCGTTGTCCAACGGACGTTCGACGAAAGACAATGTGTCGAAAGCGTTTCTCACGTTGAGTCAGCGTGTGAAAGCAGGTGATGTGTTGCTCGTGCTGTTGCTCGGCCATGGCAGCGGCGAGGGCGCGGGATCGAAAGTCAATTTGCCCGGGCCAGATCCGACTGCTGCCGACTATGCGGCATGGTTAAGCGGATTTGCGGCGCAGTCGGTGGTGTTTGTGAACGCGGCTACCGGGAGCGGAGACTTTTTGCCGATTCTGGCGGGGCCAGGACGCATCATCGTTACCGCGACGCGCAGCGCGGTGGAAAAAAATGAATCGATCTTTGCCGGTGTGTTTGCGCGCGCGCTGTCGACCGATGAGGCCGATGCAGACAAAGACGGTCGCGTGTCGGTGCTTGAGGCGTTTCGCTTTACCACCCGCGAAGTCGCGAAGGTGTACGATGGCAGCGGACGATTGCAGACCGAGCACGCGCAGCTGAGTGACAGCACGCGCGCTACCGTGGTGTCGTTCGGAAAAACAGTGGTGAGCGCGGATCCGCGAGTCGCGACGCTGGTCGCCGAACGTCAAGCGCTCGAGTCGGAAGTGGCCGTGCTGCGTACACGCAAAGCATCGATGGAAGCGGCCGCGTACGACGCGGAGTTGGAGCGGTTGTTGCTCGCGATTGCTGAAAAGTCGGCTGCAATCAAGCTGGCGGGAGGCAAGCCATGAGGCGCCGCTGTGTTGTGGCAATGGTGGCGCTGCTCTCGCATGCGGCCTTGGCGTGCGCACAGAGCGGTGCATCGCAATCGCGATGGGCCGCGCAGATCACGCAGGCCGAAGCGGCCGCAAAGCGCGGCGATCGTCGCGCGGCCACGCAGTTCGCGTCGACAATCGTCGGTGAATACATGCGAGGCGGTTCGTTCACCAGTGGCGAACATGTGCTGGCCGGTCGCGCGTACGTGCTGCTGTCAGCGGGAGACGCGAGTGCGGCACGTGCGGCACTCGCCGCGTTTGACGCGGGCGCGCGCGACGCAACGAACCTCGAGGCGACGCGTCGCACGGGTCAGCTGTTTCTCGACAAGTACAACGCGCCGGATGCACGGCAGTCATTTGAATCAGTGCTCGCGCGAGCACCCAATGACGCCGAAGCGCTTCTTGGACTCGCGCAGGTCGAAGATTTCGAAGGCAAACCCACGGCACTCGAGACTGCGCGTCGAGCGCTCGCGGCGAATCCTCGGCTGGTCGGCGCGCTGGTATTCGTGGCGCGCACGCAGCTTGAAGCCGAACAGTTTGATTCGGCCGCTGTTTCCGCGAGACGTGCGCTTGCGATCGACAGCACGTCGATGCCTGCGTGGTCTATTCTGGGCGCGAACGCGTGGCTGTCGGGGGATTCTGCCACGTACCGTTCCGCGCGCTCGTCGGCGACCGCACTGCAGCCGAAACCCGCTGACTTTTACGCGGAGTTAGCAGAGGCATCGGTACGTCAACGTCGTTACGCCGAGGCGATCAAACTCGCCGAGCAGGCGGTTTCGTTTGACAGTCTGTCGGTGCGATCACTCGGTGTGTTGGGCACGAATCAGCTGCGCACCGGACACATGGCCGAGGGTCAAGCGACGCTCGATCGGGCGTTCAAGCTCGATCCGTTTAACGTGTGGCATAAGAACACGCTGGATTTGCTCGATCGTTTGAAAACGTTTAAGACGATTCGGCAAGGACGCTTTGAATTGGTTGCGCCAACTGAAGAAGCGGACTTGCTCGCACTATACATCGTGCCGTTGCTCGAACGCGCCTTCGATTCGCTGCAAGTGCGATACGGATTCACACCACCAACACCAGTACGCCTGGAGTTCTATCGTTTTCACGCCGACTTCTCCGTGCGCAGCGTCGGTATGACCGGACTTGGCGCGCTCGGTGTAAGCTTTGGCAGTTTGTTAGCAATGGACACGCCCAGTGCGCGCGATCGCGGTGCATTCAACTGGGGATCGACGGCGTGGCACGAGTTGACGCACGCATTCACCTTGGGAGCGTCGGCGCATCGCGTGCCGCGGTGGATGTCCGAAGGGATGTCTGTGCTGGAAGAACGCCGCGCACTGCCAGGATGGGGCGCTGCTGTGAGCGTGCAGTACATCGCCGCGATGAGCTCTGGTTTGTTACGGCCGATGAGCACACTGACCGAAGGGTTTTTGCGGCCGCGATTCCCGGACGAAATTCAGTTCAGC
>JANXUN010000078.1 GCA_025356185.1 Gemmatimonadaceae bacterium | reverse complement strand
GCGGGCGTCGCACAGAACGCGGCGATCGCCGATACCGTCGCCAACAACACGGCCGCGACACCCAACGGGTGCGCGCGACGAGATGGTGCTGGCCGCGGTACGCGCGGCGATTGCGACGAGAACGAAGATTTCAACGAAGCGGACTTTGATGAGAAGAGTGATGTCGACGACATGCGTTCGATACGCCGTCACACGACACGCACCTTATAGACGAGTCAGCAGGTCTCGCGTCAGTCAATCGCTGTCACAGAAACCGACAACGACGTCACACCGGACGCACTGGGAAATATATCGCTCTTAGTAGATATAGACCGGAGTGCCAACAGCGACTGTCTCGTACAGGCGAGTGATGTCTTCGTTCCGCAATCGGACACAACCGTGGCTTACGTCTCTTCCGATGCTCGAAGGAACGTCCGTCCCATGAATGCCGTACCCGTCGCCCAAGTAGAGGCGGTACGAGCCCAGCACGCCCATGTACTTGCGTTGATTCGTCCCATATGGCGGTATCACCACTTTGCCATCCGCGACGATTTCATGGCCTTCGGAGGCGGTAAGTGGTTTGACCGTACCGTCTTTGAGCATTCGGATCACGTCGTTTCCGATCACCGTGATTATTCCGCCGTCCTTGAGCTTGATCGGCGCCCCGCGCTCAAGGTGGACGAGCCCCATGCCACGCTTGTTGGACTGCTCGATAAAGTGCCAGTCGGGTGGAATCCACGCGGGCGCCGAATCGCGGCGCTGTACGAGAAAACGCCCTCGCGGCGTTTCGAAGCGCACGACTTTATTTGAACCTTGGATCACCAGTTCCTTGCCGCTTCCGGTAGCGACCGGTGCGGTAAAGAGCACGCTGTCTCCCTGCTTGTACCACAGGCGGTGGTCGGCGATGGAGACGATGATGACGGGCTTGTCACGAGGCGGTGTTTCTGGGAGCGTTGCGACTGCCTTTCGCAGACTGTCGGATTCGACGCCCGCTTCGAGCCGAATTTGCTCGACGGCCTCGTTGTTGTCATTGAAGACCAGTCGGGCGACATCGCGGGCGAATCGCAATCGAACCGTCGTCACGGTCAACCACGCTGACCCGGCGCCTAAGGTCACAATGAGTACCATCAGGACGCGCCGCCAGCGTTTCCAGGCGCTGTTGATCGCCACGTCGAGTGAGTCGAGAGCGGGCATTAGTAGAAGTACACCCGCATGCCCGACGTGATGTTCTCACGGATGGCTTTTAGGTCGGCCGCGCTGACACGCACTGTGCCCGGCATCACATAACTGCTGTCCGCGAGTGGGCCGTTTGGCGGGCGAGCGTAGATCAGAGTGCCGCCGGTGGTGACAATGGCGTTGGGGCTGATGAATCCCTGCCCTGTTCGATCGTCGGGCACCGGCAGTCCGCGGTCAATCCAGACCCAAGCGGGGAGCGCGAACGTGCCGGTTGAATCGACCACCCGATCGACGCGCCTGAGCCCCTGAGGCACGCCGATGCGGAGTGTGTCAGGGGTGTTGCCTACGCGACGAGCAGGGCCGATCGTGGCCGGGATGACGCGAAGCCGAACGCCGCCTCGATCAAGCGCCACGTAGGACGAATCGCTGTTCACGGCCAAGTGCAACGCGTCGTCGCCCACCGACTGGCGCTTCATGAGCTGCACAATCAAGTCGGATCGATCGGCTTCGGCAGCGATCATCGCGTCGGCGCGAGCGCGTTCAAGTGATGTCATCCCCGAACGGAGCCTGTTGGTCTCTTCGGTGTAACTCTGTCGCTTGTACAACAGGAGTCCGTCGAGCGCGAGGAGACCAAGCAGAATGGCGCTCAGGGCAACCGTGCGCGGAATGCGTCGTGTCACGTGATTCGGTGGCGTGGTTTTGTTGGTTTCATCTGCAGTGCAGCGGTAGATTCGTCAGAGCGCCTCCCGCACGTCGATTCCCTTTTTTCACACCGGATGTCTGCGAAAGCTACACGACCTGTCGCGTTGATCGTTCTCGATGGCTGGGGTTACCGAGAAGATCGAACCGCGAACGCGATCTTGCAGGCACAGACTCCCAACTGGAATCGCATCTGGGCGCACCCATCGCGAACGCTGCTTACAGCATCGGGGCGCGCCGTCGGTTTGCCTACTGGCCAAATGGGCAATAGCGAAGTCGGCCATCTGAACTTGGGCGCCGGACGTGTCGTGATGCAGGACCTCGTACGCATTACGGCGTCGATTGAAGACGGTTCGTTTTTTGCAAATCCCGCGCTGGTGCACGCATGCGAGACGGCGCGCGCACGTCGGAGCACGCTGCACGTGATTGGGTTGCTGGGAAATGGCGGTGTGCATGCGCTGGATCGACATCTGTTTGCGCTGGTGGAACTGGCTGCGCGCCAACAGGTAGAGCGCGTCGCTCTACACGCGATGCTGGATGGTCGCGATACGCCGCCGCAAAGTGGCATGGCGTTTTTGCAAGAAACGCTCAGCGCGATCCACGGGAAAGCGATACTCGCTTCGCTTTCGGGACGCTACTATGGCATGGATCGCGACAATCGATGGGAACGCACGGGTGCGTGGTATCGCGCGGCGATTCGCGGAGAAGGCACTGCTGAACGCGACGCGGTGTCGGCACTGCAACGTGCGTACGACGCGGGCACGACCGACGAGTTTGTGCCGCCCATGGTGATGGTGGACGATGCGATGACGCCGCGTGCGCCAGTGCGCGATGGCGATGTGGTCGTGTGTTTCAACTATCGCTCGGATCGCATGCGTCAGACGTTGCGCGCGTTAACATCGGCTGGGTTTGACGGATTCGATACCGGGGCACGTCCGGCGGTCGCCGTTGTGACGATGACGCGGTACGACGATGCCTTTCCGTTTCCGATCGCATTCGCGCCGCAGTCGATGCACAACTTGGTTGGACAAGTCATTAGCGACGCTGGCATGACGCAGCTGCGCACCGCCGAAACGGAAAAGTATCCACATGTGACGTTCTTTTTTAACGGCGGCCACGATGTGCCGTTTGCTGGTGAAGACCGACAGATGGTGGCGAGCCCAAAGGTTGCCACGTACGATTTGCAACCCGAAATGAGTGCCGCTGGCGTCTGCGACATTTTGTGCAACGCGCTGGCGAATCGCACGCATGATTTTGTGTTGTGCAACTTTGCCAACACCGACATGGTCGGTCATACGGGGTCGATGCCCGCGGCGATTGCTGCGGTGGAAACCGTTGACGCATGTTTGGGTCGCATTCTTGACGCGGCGGCGAAAGGTGGGGCGCGATTGATTATTACTGCCGACCATGGAAACGCCGATGTGATGGTGGATCCGATAACTGGGCAACCGCACACGGCACACACAACAAATCCTGTGCCGCTGGTTGTGCTTGATCCCGATGGTGACGTACCACTGCGCAGCGGTGGCGCGTTGTGCGATGTCGGGCCGACAGCGCTCGCGCTGCTTGGTTTGACACGTCCTGCTGAGATGACTGGTCGCGATCTCCGCGATCTTACTCCTACTGCTTCCCGTTGAATGCTCACGCCTCGTGTGTTGTCCGCAGTTCGCTTTGCGCTTGTTCTTTCGGTGGCTGTACCGTCTGCGTTACGCGCGCAGGTTGGACATTCGCCGACCAAGAGTCCGTATGAAGATCAGAAGTTGGGTCAGTCCATCACGCTGAGCGGTGGATGGCTTGCGACCGGGCGTGACCCGGCGGGGCTCGCGCCCGACGCATCGATCTTTGGTCAAATCCGTTACGACATTGGTGTTGGCGGCCCTGCCTCGTTGTTCGCGCGATACACCATTGCGCCGTCGCAGCGCGCGGTGTTGTTGCCGGGCGTGGTTACCGCGCAACGCAAACTGAAGACGTCCAGCGTGATGATGAACATGGCTGAAGCAGGGCTTGATCTCGCGCTCACTGGTCAGAAAACGTGGCATCATCTCATTCCGTCGATTGACGCCGGCATCGGCATCACGAGCGACTTTGCTCAAGCCGACAGCGGCAGCTATCAGTTCGGGGCGAAGTTCGGATTTTCGTACGGCTTGAGTGTGCGCTACTATCGCGCGAACGGCATGCAGTTTCGTGCCGGACTCACGAACTTTGTGTGGCAGTATCAATACCCGGATTCGTACTACACGAAGGCGACGGACGGCACTGCGATTCTGATCGACACGAAGGATCGCAGCAAGTGGAAGAACAACATCGGTGTGTCGGCCGGCGTTTCATATCCACTGTTCCGCTAGTCACGATGCCGCGCGCGTCACTCACACGTCGCGTG
>JANXUN010000362.1 GCA_025356185.1 Gemmatimonadaceae bacterium | reverse complement strand
TGCCTCTAGATCGCCTCGACGCCACGGAAGCACACATTGCTGACATGGCTCAGGAGCTGGCGGACGTCGCCGGCATTGATCGCCGCCAGTTCATGTTTTATTCGCTGGTTGCCGCAGCCGCGAGCGCGTTCGGCGCCGATGCTGCTCGGGCGCAAGGTGCGAACATGCCGTCGCTCGACAACTGGATGCCGCCCACCGAGCTCCCGTTGTCGCTCTTTCAGCCGCCGCAAGCGGCCCCGCCGCTCGCGCTCGGAAACGGCGAGGCCCCTGCTCTGCAGTTTCAGGCGTATCCCGGCGGCACGGGCGCACTCATGGAAAAGTTGGCAAAAGAACGTGGACGCGCCGCATTTGATCGTGCGGCGTTCGTCGTCGAAAAATCGATTGGCATGGCACCTCAATCCGACGAAGATCTCGCGTTTTTGCCGGCGCACCGCATCTCCGCTCTCATTAAGGATCGCAAGCTCACGTCGACGCGCATTACGAACGTCTATCTCGAGCGACTTGAGCGGCTCAATCCTACGTTGCTGTGCGCGGTCACGATCATGGCCGACTCCGCGCGCGCGGAAGCAAAAAAGGCGGATGCTGAAATTGCCGCAGGCAGGTATCGCGGCGCACTGCACGGCGTGCCGTACGGCCTCAAAGATCTGTTCTCGACGAAAGGCGTTCCCACCACATGGGGCGCGAAAGATTTTGAAGATCGCATCATTGATGAAGACGCCGAAATTGTGGTGCGTCTGCGCGACGCCGGCGCCGTGTTGCTCGCGAAACTTGCAACGGGATTGTTCGCGCAAAACGATCAGTGGTTTCGCGGACGCACGAACAATCCGTGGAACCTCAACATCGGGTCGAGCGGATCGTCAGCAGGCCCTGCGTCCGCAACCGCCGCTGGATGCGTTGCGTTTAGCATCGGCACTGAAACTCAGGGTTCGATTGTTTCGCCGGCGATCCGCTGCGGCTTAAGCGCACTGCGTCCGACCTTTGGCCGGACGACGCGTCATGGTGGCATGGTCCTCTCGTGGTCGCAAGACCGCGTCGGACCCATTTGCCGCACCATTGAGGATTGCGCGATGGTGTTTAACGCGTATCACGGTGTTGATGAGAAGGACCCATCAACGCTGACCACGCCGTTTCACTTTGATCGCTATCTCAAGCTCGCGACGCTTCGCGTCGGTGTTGATCCGCAAGCGCCGAAAGAGCTCGTCGACAAACTCAAGTCGCTTGGCATGACGCCGAAAGACGTCGGTCCGCGTCCAACAGTGCCCGGTGTTGGCGGTGGTGGACTCAACGTGGAGTATGCGGCCGCATTCGATTCGTATGTGCAACGGAAGGCCAAGGAGATTAATCTCGATCTCAGTACACTCGCCGAGCCCGCACCCGGTGGACGAGGTGGCTTTGCTCCATTCGGCAATCCGCCTGCGAACACGAGCCCTATGGCACCAGCCGATTGGAATCCGCGGTTCGTCGGCGGCCGTCTCACGAAGGGGTTCGACTTTATTCAGAATCAGCGTCGACGCATGGTGCTCGTGCAGAAGTGGGGCGAGTACATGAAAGATTTAGATCTGTTCATCGGCGGACCCAACGCTGACGTCGGACCCAACGCGCAGACGGGTCATCCGTGTGCCGTGGTGCCGTACAAATTCGATATGCCGCAGTTTGGCGGCGGCGGTGGAGGTCGCGGTGCGGGCGGCGCTCCCGCCGCGGATGCGCCGCCACCACCGACGTATAAGCCCCAGCCGATTTGCGCGGTGATCACTGGCGCGCTTTTTAACGACGACAAGATTCTGTCAGTGGCACATCAATTTCAAAAAGCGACCGACTTTCACACCAAACGACCGACGTTGTAAGACTGCCTATAGCTGCAGCGCGCCAGACGCTGTAACGTGTCACGCTGTCATCGTGCGGTCAGGGACGACGCACGATGTTCTGCGAGATGCACCCTGCCCTTTCTGCACCTGTCATCATGTCCTGTTTGTGGTTTTCGCGAGCACCGGAGAAAAGTCCGGGCGCGCACCGATACGCGCTCACCCGGCAGAGCGTGCTGGTCCTCGCGATCAGCACGCTTGTCGCGTTAACCATCGCCTTGACGCGATCTGCGTCTGCGCAGGGTGCGCTCACACGGACCGCCCTCACGCGATCGGCAGCGATCACGAGCGCGTTACGCAATAGTCCGCAGGCGGCACTCGCCGCGGCGGATACGGCGAGCGCCTTTGCCAACATCGTGCTAGCTCACCAATGGGACAATCCCACGCTCAATGCGAGTGTGAGTATGTCGGTTCCGACGCAGCACTACTCGTTGGACATCCCGTTGGATGCGCCGTGGATTCGCACGCCGCGCATTGCCGCAGCCGATGCGGCGCGATCGGCTGCGCAGCTTCGCTTTGCATTTGCAACCCGTGCGGTCACGCTCGATGCCGACACCGCGTATACGCAGGCGCAGTTGTCAACAGCCCGCGCGCGGTTGTCGCAACGCACCTCGCGCGATGCGGACAGTCTCCTGGTTTTAGCACGGATTCGTCGCGAAGCTGGTGACGCCAGCGAACTCGATGTCGAACTCGCAACGGTGTTTGCTGGTCAAGCGCAAAATACGGCGGGCGCAGATTCCATCACTGCGCAGTCGGCGCTGCTCCGGCTGCAAACGTTGATCGGATTGTCTGCAGACTCCGCTGCAATCTCTGTCGTCGATTCGCTCATGCTCGATGCGACCGATGTCGCGCGCGTGACGAGTCTTCCGAATGGATCCGGCACGTCGCTACTGCTCGGGGCCGCATCGAACGACGTAACCGCTGCGACATCGCGTGTGCTGAGCGAGCGTCGCAAGCGACTAGGCGCGCCATCGCTCTCGATGGGCTTTGAAGCAGGTGACCCCGATAACCCTGGCCCTCGCGCGACGGCCGGTATTTCGATTCCGCTGCCGCTGTTTAATCGTAACCGCGCAGCGTTGATGTCGGCCCAAGCCGATCTTGCTCGCGCAGAATCACAACGCAGACTCACGCTGCTGAGTACGTCGGCCGCCGTAGTCGCTGCGCGTCGAGATGTTGACGCAGCGCGACTGCGCGCGACACGCAGTGCGCGCCTTGTGGCATCGGCCGATCGCATTTCGGCACTCTCGCTGCTCGCCTATCGCGAGGGGGCGTCTACGTTACTCCTCGTGCTCGATGCACAACGCACCGCGCGCGAAACGCTTGCCCAGTACTTCGACGACGTTGCCGCGTCGCGCATCGCGAATAGCGTGCTGCGCTTGCTGACGACACCCGCACCCGAGTTCAAGCCGTGAATCGATCAGCCGCATTTATAGTACGTACCGCGACGCTGTGCGCGTTCGCCGCCAGTTTTGCCTGCTCTGGCGCAAAAGGTGACGCAAAAGACGGCGCGAAAGCGGTCGACAAAGACGACGCAAAACCAGCCGCGAAGGCCGAAGAGAAAAAGGCGCCGGCCGCGGTGGCTGCGAGCATTGACACCGTTCGACTTGGTTCATTCGACGAAACCGTTGACGGTGTCGGCTCGGTCGTGCCGCGCACGGGGCACATCGCGGTGCTCGCCGCCCCCGCACAAACACGCGTCGTCAAAATTTTCGTGTCTGCAGGTGATCACGTGAAGGCCGATGCCTCGCTCATCGATTTAGAACAACCGTCATTCGAGGCGGCACTGAGCAGTGCGGAAGCGACACTGCGCGTGGCGGAACAAAGTGCAGCGCGCGCCACGCGACTCGTCGCCGCGGGGGTCGCGCCGCGCAAAGACCTCGAAGTTGCCACCGCCGAACTCGAAGCGGCGAAGGCCGGCGCGCTGAATGCACGTCGAGCGCGAGATATGTCGCATGTTCGCGCGCCATTCGCTGGCGTCGTTACCCGACTGAGTGCAGTGTCTGGCGCAAACGTCGATGTCGGCCAGCCGCTGATCGAGATTACAGATCCGTCGGTGCTTGATTTGCTGCTTCCTGTGTCACCAGCGAGTGCCAGCTTAATTCGACCTGGACAGTCCGTCGACCTCTTTGAAGGCAACTCTGCAGAGAATGCGGCTATTGGGCGCGCGACGGTGGCGGATGTATCAGCAGCCGTGGATAGCGCGAGTCGGGGCGTTCCCGTGCGGCTCGCGATCACGTCGACGAAACGCATGCTGCGAGTTGGTGAATCGATCTTCGTTCGGCTCGTGGTCAATAAGCACCGGAACGCCGTCGTGATTAACGATGACGCCCTCGTTCCCACTGGCGAAGGCTTTCACGTGTTCGTCGTCGACTCTGCAGGCGTCGCGCACTCACGAGATGTAAAGCTTGGTGGGCGCGCGGAGCACAAGCTCTGGATTTCTGAAGGGCTCAAGGCAGGCGAGCTGATCGTGACGAAAGGTGCGTTTGGGATGGACGAGGGCGCGCACGTGGTCGGCGGCAAGCCGTGATTGATCATTCGAAGCGCTCGGTCGCGCTGTTTGACGTACTGAGTACGCAACGACGCTTCATCTATCTCGTTGTAGCGCTCCTCACTATCGCTGGCGTGTGGTCTGTGTTCCGACTGCCCTCCGCGATCTATCCCGAGCTTGTTTTTTCACGCATTACCATCGTGGTCGAAGGCTCCTCGCTCGGCGCTCGGCAAGTGGTGTTCTCGGTCACGCGGCCAATTGAAGAGGCAGTGAGCATCGTGCCCGGCGTCGAGCGCGTGCGCTCCCGCTCCATTCGCGGCGCCAGTGAAGTCAACATTTATTTTTCCGAACAGACGGACATGGCGTACGCGCTCCAGTTGGTGCGCACGCGCGTTGAGCAAATTCGCGGCGAGTTACCGGCCGGATTGACGATCGAGGTTGAGCGACTTGCTCCGTCACTCTTTCCAATTTTGTCGTACAATCTAGAGGGTGGTGATGCGGCCACACTCTATGACATCGCGCGCTATCAGATTCGTCCCGTCATTTCCCGCGTGCCAGGAGTTGGACGCGTGGACGTGCAAGGTACAGATATTCGCGAAATCGAAGTCGTTGCGGACCCTGCTCGATTAGCAGCCGCGCGTCTCACGTACGATCAACTCGCGTCCGCCATTCGGGAAAACATCACTGTCAATGCGGTGGGTCGTGTTGCGCAAGACTACAAACAGTATTTGGTCATTGCTGCGCAAGAAGCCCACTCGGCAGAAGACGTTGGCAACGTCATGGTTGCGCCGGGAGTACGCGTGCGCGACCTCGCCTCGGTTGTGTTAGGCACCGAAGATCACGTGCGCATCATCAGTGGCAACGGTCACCCCGCTGCACTGCTCAACATTACGCGACAAGTTGGTGGCAACACGGTGGCGATTGCCGACAGTGTTGCGGGTGCCATGGCGTCGTTACGCGCCGCGCTGCCGCCCGGCGTACGACTGGTGCCCGTATACGATCAGTCGGAGCTCGTACGTGATGGCGTGGCGTCTGTGCGCGACGCCATGATCATCGGTGCGCTTCTGGCCGTGCTCATTTTGCTGCTGTTTTTGCGCGAGTGGCGCATCACCGCGATCAGCGCGTCAGCCATTCCGCTGACGCTCATCATCACCGTCCTGCTCATGCGGCTGTTTGGGCAAACGTTCAACCTGATGACGCTTGGCGCGATGGCGATTGCTATCGGACTCGTGATTGACGATGCCGTAGTTGTCACGGAAAACATCGTTCGACATTTGGGGTTCGGCGCGCACAAGCGTGCGGCGATTCGCGATGCGTTGCAAGAACTGATTTGGCCCATTACGTCGTCGACACTCACGACGGTAGTCGTCTTCCTTCCGCTCGGGTTACTCCAGGGTGTGACGGGTCAGTTTTTTTCTGCGCTGTCGATCACGTTGACTGTCAGTGTGTTGGTGTCACTCGTGCTGGCGCTCACGCTGATCCCGCTCTTGAGTCAGCAATGGCTCCATCATGAACACGAACACTCGGGCGATGCGCAGCCGGCAGTGTCGCGTGGAATCGGCGCGG
>JANXUN010000051.1 GCA_025356185.1 Gemmatimonadaceae bacterium | reverse complement strand
GCGCGGCCACGCTGCTGCTCGCGATAAATGATGTCGACGGCTGCCGACGGTTCGATATGCCAGTTGCGACGCGCGTACTTTGCGGGATCAAGCAGCACCCCGGAGTCGCCGAGCCGTTTGACTTCATCGATGAGCAATTGCCGGACATCGACGTCCTTGTCGAACACGACCGGCGCGCCCGACAACATCGCGTAGCCACCGCCGCCGCCCGCGCGATAATTGTTGAGCGCCAGTGTAAACGTGTCCGTGGATTGCACCGCGCGACCGTCGATTGCGAGGGTCGTGATGCGCGAGCCGATCGGCTTCGACACGTCGATGACATAGTCCGCGCCCGCAAGCACGTCAAAGTTGTAGCCCGGCACACTATTGTCGATCAATCCACTTGCAGATGCTCGGCCGTCCGCATCGAGTGAACGATAGTATCGCGCCGAGTGTTCGAGAAACGCTCGCACCTGCGCCCCGCTTACTTTGACCACGCGTAATGTGTTGTCGTACGGATACAACTTGCTGATCATCGCGATGGTAATCGGTCCTGGCTCGAATGCGGCGTCAAGCGTGAACGCGGCCGTCGCCGACAGCCGGGCACCGCTCGCGCGCCGCATTACCTCGTTGACCAAGTCGGTGATTGGCATATCGGCAACGCGTGCGCTATCCGAGCGCCAAGCAACCGCCGTGCGCCCCACCGGCGCGTTGGCCCACGCAAGTGTTGCCGCGTGCGTGGTGCTGATAGCGGCAAGGACCGACGGCGCTTCGGCGTGACCTGCCACCGTAACCGACGACCCCTTACGTGAAGTAACGTGCCACGCACCCTTCACGCGATCGAGTCCAAGCGTCGCCACGCCAACCGTGGTCGCCCAGTTGCGCGGCTGAATCACCAACGTGTTGTTGATGAGCGTGTCGATCAACTGTCTGTGCGAATGTCCGAACACCACGAGATCAATGCCGTTCACTTCGCGCGCGACGCGAGCAGCCACGTTCTCCGACGGCAGGCCGGTCGCGACGGTGTCGTAGCTTGCCGGTTCGTCGAATCCTGAATGCAACAACACCACCACCACATCGGCGCCGCGCTTTTTTACATCGGCCACGGCTGCGCGAACGGCTGGAACGATATCGCCAACAGTCACACGCGCTGCTCGCAAATTCTCGACGTCCCATACCATCGAGCCCGGCGTCGTACCGCCAATGATCCCGACGCGAACCGTTCCGCCGCGCGGCGCCGGACGCGTCACAATAGTGGAGGGTGACGCGAACGGTTTACCGAGGCCAACCTGAACGTTTGCGGCTAAGAAAGGAAAGCTCGCCTGCGCGATCGCGCGACGCAGCACCGGCACGCCGTAGTTGAATTCGTGATTGCCTACCGCGGCCGCGTCGTACTGCATCACATTCATTGCAGCAACGACGGGGTGAACCGGCGTCTCTCGCACACGTGCAGCAACAAAATCGAGCGGATTGCCCTGCAGCAGGTCGCCGGCGTCCACCAGAACGACATGCCCGGGATTCGCTCGCCGAACCGAATCCACAATGGTGGCGGCACTCGCGAGGCTGTGCGTCGGATCAGCGGCGTTCGCGTAGTAGTCCCACCCACGGAGCCGACCGTGCACGTCGGTCGTCGCTGCAACCACGAGGTTGAAGCGGTCCGACCCCTGTGCCGCAGCAGATGTGGAGCCCGCCAACAGCATCGCGACCAGGACCCCGCGGGGGGTTTTTGTTGCTTTCATCGGTGAATGCTAGGCGGGGGAGAGGGGAGACGGGAGACGGGAGACCGGAGTCCGGAGACGAACGGCGAGACGAGAGAATGGAGACGGGAGACGGGAGACGGGAGACCGGAGACGAACGGCGAGACGAGAGAAGGGAGACGGGAGACGGGAGACCGCAGTTCGTCTCGCGTCTCCCGTCTCCCTTCTCCCGTCTCTCCTTTACCTTCCCGTTACACGCCCGTGGCGTGCCGGACACTTCCCCTAGGCAGGATGTTCATCGTGTTGTGGCACAAGCCGCGGGTCAAACGCCAGGACTTTGCATGAAGCCGCTCGTCATCGGTATCGCCGGCGGCACTGGATCAGGAAAATCGACGGTCGCGCGAAAGGTGGCCGAGTCGCTGCCCGATGCGTCGGTCGCGTTCATCGAGATGGACGCGTACTACCGCGACTTTCAGCATTTGACGCTCCAGCAGTTGCATCACGTGAACTGGGATCACCCCGACGCCATCGATATTGAACTGCTCACGACACACCTCGCCGCGTTATCTCGTGGTGAGCGCGTCGAGATGCCAGTGTACGAGTTTGCCTCACATTCACGGAGTGTTCGCACCCGGGCAATCGAACCAGCAGATGTTGTGGTGGTTGACGGCATTCTTCTGTTGTCAGATGCCGACGTGCGCGCGTTGTGCGATGTGAAGGTGTTCGTTGATGCGGATGCTGACGTTCGGCTCATTCGACGCATTCGGCGTGACACCGCGGTACGAGGTCGTTCACTGGAGTCGGTCTTGGAGCAGTACCTCACAACCGTGCAACCGATGCACTTGCAGTTTGTTGAGCCGAGCAAACGCTACGCCGACGTGATTGTTCCACGCGGTGGGAGCAACAGTGTCGCGATCGAAATGATCGTGGCAAAGATTCAACGACGACTCACTGCGCGGCTCGATGCGCGCGAATCGATGCCCACTCCGGTGTTCGTTCCCACGACGCCTTCTGAGATCTTACCCGCATGAATCCAGTACCGCCGTCTGCCGAACGCATTCTCGTGGTCGATGATGAGCCCGAGATTGTCGCGCTCGTGGCGTACCATCTCGGCAAGGCTGGATATCGTCTTTCGACGGCGGCGACTGGACAGGACGCCCTCGAGGCCGCTCGACGCGAACGATTCTCGCTCATTGTACTCGACTTGATGCTGCCCGGCATGTCCGGATTTGATGTGCTCGAAGCGTTACGCTCTGACGACGCAACACGCGATGTCGCTGTCCTGATGCTCACCGCGCGACGCGAAGAACCCGATCGCATTCGCGGATTGTCGCTCGGCGCCGACGACTATCTCACCAAGCCGTTTTCTCCAGCAGAACTCGTCTTGCGCGTCGCCGCGATTCTCCGACGTGCGGGCGCAGCCAGCATGACGACCGCCGACGGCATTGTGATCGGCCCGATGCGCATCGATCGCGGTGCGATGACCGTCGTCGTGGACAACAACGCAATCGAACTCACCCCCACCGAGTTTAAATTGCTGCTCACGCTCGCCGAACGACGCGGTCGTGTGCAGGGCCGCGGACATTTGCTTGAAACGGTGTGGGAAGCCGCACCAGACATTCAAACACGTACCGTCGATATGCATGTGCAACGTTTGCGCACGAAGCTTGGCGCCGCCGGCGATCTCATTGAGACGGTGCGCGGGTTTGGCTACCGCTTGCGCGCCTCCGCGCCGCGCGGCGGCTGACCGCGCCCGCGTCCATTGCGGCTCGCCTATCGATTCACGCTGCTCGCAGGCGTCGTTACCACACTGATCATCGCGTCGGTGTGGATCGCCGTCGGCTATCGTGCTCGCGCGGCCGCGTCGGCCGTTACTCCAACGTCGATGGTCGCGTCGAGCGACGCGCTGCTCGCGCAAACACATCGCGATTTGCTCCTCATCGGTGCCGTCGCATTTCTGCTCACGGCTGTCGCGGTTCGCGCGCTCGCGCGACGCACGGAACAACCGCTTGGAGAACTGCGTGACGTTGCACGCGCGCTCGCCGGGGGTGACCTCACCCGACGTCCGTCGCTAATCGGTACATACGCGGTTGGTGAACTCGGCGATGCGCTGCGAAAGATCGCAGAACAATTGGGCGCGCGCGATCGTGCGCTCACAGCAGAAGAAGAGCTACTCGTGGCGCTCACCGAGTCGCTCAACGAAGGCGTCGTTGCGGTGAACGCGCGACAGCAGGTCGTGCGTATCAATGAAACGGCTCGCTTGCTTCTGCGCTTACGCGAACCCGTTCCCTTCCCCGCCGAATATCTTCCGCGCGATCGCACACTACGTGAAGCACTGGTCGCGGTGCTTGCGGGTATGGAAGCGTTGCCGGGAGAAGTGCGCGTTGACGATCGCACGCTCTCGCTCACTGCACGTCCGCTCCCCGCGGGCGGCGCCGTGCTCGCACTCTACGACCTTACGCCGTTTCGTCGGCTCGAAGCAGTCCGCCGTGATTTCGTTGCAAACGTATCGCATGAATTGCGTACACCGCTCACGGTGATCACTGGCTTTGTGGAGACATTGCAAGACGAAGAGCTGCCGCCCGATTTGCGTCGGCAGTTTCTTGGAATGGCCGCCGGCAACGTGCAGCGGATGCAGCGCATTGTTGACGATCTGCTCGATCTCTCACGCATCGAGTCCGGTGGCTGGCTGCCAAACCCTATCGAGCAGGATGTCGGCGCAGTTGCCGCCGAGATCGTTGCGCCCATGCTCGATGCGGCGCGTGCGAAACATGTCGCACTTCGTCTCGAACTTGGCGCTGACGCCGCAACGATTTATGCCGACTCCACGGCAACGCGACAGATCTTAAGCAACCTGACCGAGAACGCGCTGCGACATACCATGAGCGGCGAAGTCGTGATCTTCACCGAAAGTGATGAGACGGGCGCGTGGCTGGGAGTTCGCGACACCGGCATCGGCATCGGCGCAGAACATCTCCCGCGCATTTTTGAGCGCTTTTATCGTGCAGATCCGAGTCGATCACGAGAAGCCGGTGGCACCGGTTTAGGCCTCGCGATCGTGCGGCACTTGGCCGAAGCACACGGAGGACGCGTCCGCGCGGAAAGCACACCGGGTGTTGGCACCACGATTGCCGCGCACTTCCCGCGGTCCGAGCAACTCGAGCTCTCGTAGATCCTGCGCGAACGATGAGCATGAGGAATCGCGCGCCGGCGCAGCGCGATTCCTCCTTAGCTACAAATCATCGTCGTCCGACTCGCTGTCATGCTCGTCGTCGAACTCAGGCTCCTCGACCATGGTATCGATATCGTGCGCGTCCATCGCCTGCTCCGGCGCCGCAATCACTGCATCGGGCATCACCGTCGCGGCGCCGTGCGATGTCGCGTCCACACGGCGCGGCCGCTTTCCCGCATACGCTTCTGCGATCAAACGCGGCAGCATCACGCCCGCGGGACCTTCGACGCCCAATACGCTGGGCCCGCGTCGCTGCCCATCCATAGTAGGGTTCACAACAATCACGGTCGCGCCATGCGCCGCCGCAACCCACGGCAGCGACGCCGCCGGCTCGACGATGTTGGAAGTCCCAACTGAAACAAAAACGTCGCACGCCACTGCCGCACTCCGCGCGATCTCGTACTGATCCATCGGCAACGGTTCGCCAAACCACACAACGTCGGGCCGCATCGGCGCACCGCAGGTGACGCACAACGGTGGAGCGTCAGCCTGCGCGTCCGTGGGTTCGATGAGACCGTGACAGCCCGCGCTGCATCGCGCCTGCATAATCGAACCGTGCAACGACACGACGTCTCGACTGCCCGCGCGCTTATGCAAGTCGTCCACGTTTTGTGTGACCAACGTCAAATGGGATACGCGGGTCGCCAGCGACGCGAGCGCAATATGTGCCGGATTGGGTTGAGCCGACCGAATCATCGCGCGCCGCGCTGCGTACCACTGCCACACGCGAACGGGATGGGCGGCGAACGCCTCGGGAGTCGCGAGGTCCTGCGGCAAAAACTTGGCCCACTGCCCCGTGAGGGCGTCCCGAAACGTCGGAATCCCGCTCTCGGCCGAGGTCCCGGCCCCTGTTAGCACGCAAACGTGCTCGGCCGATCGTAGGGCCCGGGCTGCCACGGATAAGGCTTCGGCCCGGGTTTGCGGGTCGGTGGTGGGCGGAGACGCGACGCGCCGTGCGTGCCCGTTGGTACCGTGCGACGAGGATGAAGGGGTCATGTCGCGCCGAGATTACTCGGCCCAAGGCGACTCGGCAACGGGGTGTTCGGAGTTTTTAAAGGAAATTTCTCCGTTCCGCCCCGCGCAAAAGGGCCGCGCAGATTCGCGCGGCCGTTTTGCTCTTTAGTGAACAGCCGGACTAGAAGCTGTAACGCAGGCCCAACTGCATCTGCCATCGCGACTGGAGGTCGTCCACTTGGTACGGCTTTCCAGCGATCGGATCGAAGCTGAAGTTCGGAGTGCCGCCCACCGCACGGCCCGAGCGATACGCCAGCGCGTACACGTTCTGGTTGTTGAGGTTCGGCACGAAGTAGAACTTGCCCAAGTTGCTGCTTAACAAGTTGGTCAGGTTGAGCACATCGAGTGAGAGCTGCACGTTGTGTGGGTTCTTGCCGCTGTCCAGACGGATGTCCTGCGAAATCCGTAGGTCTGCGCGATGGTTCCAAGGCGTGCGCGCACCGTTGCGCTCGGCAGACTGACCCCGATGTGAATTGAGGTACGGATCGCTTGAGATGAACGCGTCCAAATCACTCCATATCTGCGCGGTGGTACGCGTATCCG
>JANXUN010000358.1 GCA_025356185.1 Gemmatimonadaceae bacterium | reverse complement strand
CCAACGCGGCCACCGGTGCGCCACCTGTTGCCGCGGTCGACGTGTCTGCCGCAGCCTTTGCACGTCGACGTCGACTCAAGCCCGCCGTTTTTTCCAGACGCACCACGCGGAACGCCACCACCAGCAGCAGTGCGCCAACACCCACCCACAGCACGCGGTTCGCCGCCAGAAATCCACTCCATGGCAGCACCAACGTATTTTTTTCGACTGGCGTCCAGTAGCGCGTAACGAGTCCAAACGTTCGTAAACCGAACGGATCGATCAGATTCGCGATCGTGTCGTTGTCGAGCGTGCGAGTGAGCGACTGTCCAACGGAGAGGCCGACCAGCAAGAGAATACCGGTCACGTATCCCGCGAACGCGCTGCGTGTAATCGCTCCAACCGCGAACAACGTGGCGCTCAGAAAAAACACGCCAGGAATGCCGATCACGAGCCACGGTTGCACGTAATGCCACAGAACGATGGGCTGCAGATACGTCTTGTCTGCCCACGGCGCGACGGAACCTGCGAGTGCGCCAATGGGAACGGCGCCGAACACCAGCAGCATCGCGACAAACGCGGCCAGAAATTTTGCCGACAGATAGCCGACGCGCGTGACTCGCGTCGTGAAGACCAGTTCGTGCACTCCTTCATCAAAGTCACGAAGGATCGCCGAGCTGACTAACGCTCCCGTGATGACTTGTCCAATGGCCAAGAGCGTCGCGAACAGCTGCGCGATTGCGTAGGGACTGTTTTTTTTCACTTTGCCCAGCGCATCGCCCACAAGCACAGCGTCAGTGCTGGTCGCAAAGAATGCCAACGCGAACATGATCGCGACGTACAACCACGTCACCGGCCGTCGCAGATGTCCGCGCAGCTCAAACCGCAAAAGGTTGCCAAACATCAGGCCTCCACGGGAACACGTCCGCCTGATGCCGCCGCGAGCCGATGGAAATACACATCCTCGAGGTCGGGCTCCATCGATACGAAGCCGTCGCCCGGGTCGCCATCGCTGTACACGTGCAACACGGTGTTTCCCGCCAACATCTTGGCCGAGATCACTTGGTAGCGCGAGCGATAGTCATCCGCCTGCGCGCGCGGGATCGTGCGACGCCAGATGCGACCGCGCACTTCATCAAGGATGCGTTCCGGCTCACCTTGCATCACTAGCTGACCTTTGTTGATGATCGCCATTTGCGAGCATAACTCACGTACGTCTTCAACGATGTGCGTGGACAGAATAACCACAACGTCCTCACCAATGTCTGCGAGCAAGTTGAGAAAGCGATTGCGCTCTGTAGGATCGAGACCAGCGGTTGGCTCGTCGACTATCAACAGCTTGGGGCGTCCGGCCAACGCAATCGCGATACCAAGTCGCTGTTTCATTCCACCCGAAAATCCGCCCACACTTTTCTTGCGTACATCGTAGAGATTCACTTGTTGTAGCAGTGCACTGACGAGATCACGCCGTTCACCAGCATTGACGACGCCTTTCAGCGTCGCGAAGTGATCGAGAATGGAATCGGCAGGCATGTTCGGATACAGCCCGAATTCCTGCGGCAGATAGCCCAACACTTCCCGAAGTCGATCGGGCTGAGCCAACACATCGAGTTCGCGAAATCGGATCGTGCCGCTGTCCGGCGGCTGCAAGGTCGCAATCGTTCGCATCAGCGTGGACTTTCCGGCGCCGTTGGGGCCGAGCAATCCAAACATCCCGGGCGGAATCGTAAGCGTCACGTCCGCGAGTGCGCGCACGCCATTCGCGTACGTCTTTGATAGCCGATCGATTACTAGTGTCATGACACGAGCCGAGTTAGGATATGAGCGTCCGAAGCACACGAAGCCCAAGGACATCGCGCCAAGCCCGACCTTTGTCAACGAATCGTTGTAACTCTGGAAGTGACTGGCCGCAGAACCGTCATGCGCGCTCTCAGTAGCATCTCAAACGGCATCCGCATCGGAGCGGATATCATGTCGCCGGCGCTAATGCCCTATCGGTCCGAGACGAAACAGGCTCCACGGCCACGCAGTGGCGCCCGGCTCGGTGCCATCTAAATACCATTCATCGTAACGACGATCGGCCGGCGTTTTCTCGTCGGCCGGTTTTCCGTTTGCGCGATCGATTTGCACACTCACGATGCCGGCGGGTGGCATCCACGCGCCGCTATTGCGTGTCGCGTACGCGCCGGCGAAAATCTGCGCAGCGATAGGGGCCGCGAGCGTGCCACCAACGGCGCCGGGTGAAATCATTGACGGCTTGTCAAAGCCAAGCCACACGCCAGCGACCAACTCTGGCGTCATGCCCACGAACCACACATCGGTGTTGTCATTCGTCGTGCCCGTTTTTCCGGCGACCGGCACGCGCGCCGGCACAATGCGACGCACGGCGGTCGCGGTTCCGCGAGACACGACGTCTTGCATCATGTCGCGCATGATAAACGCAATGCGTGGGTCCATCGCCGGTTGCGGCGCGG
>JANXUN010000006.1 GCA_025356185.1 Gemmatimonadaceae bacterium | reverse complement strand
CACGTGTCACGCTAAGCGTGAGCGTTGCAGGACCGCTAGACGACGAGAGTGCGGCCACGAGCCAACCGGCGGGCTGACCGCTGCCATACGCGAGCGAAAGGTTGATCCCCGAGAGCGCGCCACCGCCGACGTTCGTGATGCTCACAACCTGTGCAGCCGATGTGGCGCCGCCAACGGCCGATGTAAACGGCGCCGAGCTGGTTGAAAGCGCCATCGCGGGCGGGAGTTGCGGAAGCACCACGCCGCCGACGAGTAGTGTGCCCGCGGGTTCGACAGCGACGGCAATAGGCAGCATATCTGAGGTGCCCTGCCCGCCGATCCAGGTGCCGTTGGCAGAAAACTGCGCGCCGTGATTTGGACAGTGAAAGCCGTCGGGCGTGGTATTGAGCAGCGTGCCTTTATGCGGGCACTGCAGCGAAAACGCGCGGTATTGTTTGATGCCGATGGTTTCGACGACCATCGGCGCGCGATCTGCTGGCTCGATCACGGCGCGCCCACCAATCTGCGCGAGCGCCGGATACATCGCTGGATCAACACGAATCGGGTCGCGCAAAATGTCGGCGACCGACGTCGGTCCATCAAACACGCCATCGCCGCACGCGGCCATAAGCGCAGCGACCGATAACACCGTTGCGGTGTTTAAGAACAGCCGTCGATCAACGCGCGCGCAGCCACCGCACACCGAATGGCCGCCGTCGCTTCTGTCGATCGATTGGGACGCTTGGGGCGCCGCAGATTCGTGAAGCGTCATCGAGATTGTTAAGAGTGCATGAAGATCGTGAATACTATCCGCGTAAAGCTCGTGTGCCGTCGGTCCACGCGCCAGCATACTATAGGGTGTGGAACGACGCAGTCGCTGTGATGTGAAGCATCTCCTGCCAATCCCTCTGCGCGCTACGGTCCCGTGTATTCCACTTGCCTGTTTTGTCACGCGAATCTTGGACGCAATGAGTCCGTCGAATCGTTTCCTGTCGGGCAACGATTGGCATTTGATGCGGCGCTGGGCCGTCTGTGGGTCATTTGTCGCGTGTGCGACAATTGGAATCTCTCACCCCTCGATCAGCGTTGGGAAGCGGTCGAAGAATGTGAGCGCGCGTATCGCGCGACGCCGGTTCGTGTCTCAACGGATCACATCGGATTGGCCACGTTACGTTCGCGACTCGATTTGGTGCGCGTGGGCAAACCCTTGCGACCTGAATTCGCCGCGTGGCGATACGGTTCTCGTATTCGACGCAACCACGTACGACATGCGATCAACGCATCGACCTCGGCGATCGCGAACGGTGCAGCGATGGCGGTAGGTGCCGCAGCGGGACTCGCTGGGGTCGTTGCCGGTGCCGCGGGCAGCGCGTTCATGCGTCGAGTGCTCGTGCAACCACTCGAGAATGCTGAAGCACGTCTCAACTACGACCGCGTACTCGCGCACGTACGGACGCCCGACGGAATTGTGCGGGCACTGCGTTTTAGTCACGTCGCGCGATTGGAAATTGTCACGACGCACGACTCGGGTCGTTGGAGCTTTCGTGTCGCGCATCAGGATGGCGTCACGGATTTGGACTCGACGAGTGCGGGACCGATTGCCGGACAATTGCTCTCGCGCCTAAATCACCGCGGACACGTTGCTGGACAGCTTCGTGCTGCAACTCGGCTCATCACCGATGCGGGCGATCCAGATCAATTCATTCGCAGCAGTGGCGAGCTACGTCAAACGCGTCGACGCAAGAACAGCATTTTTTGGGACGACAGCGTCGGCGTACTTGGGCTGACAGGCACCGAGCGATTGGCGCTAGAGATTGCTGTGCACGAAGACGCAGAACGACACGCGATGCAGGGCGAGCTGCGAGCGCTGGAAGCCGCGTGGAAAGACGCCGAAGAGATCGCGGCAATTTCCGACGGACTGTTCCAGCGCCCGCAGTCCTAGTCGCGCACTACGGCGACGTCTGGCCGCGCACTTCCCCGCCAGGGAACGTCGTGCTGTGGATATTCACGTACGCGTTGCCATTGTTTAGCAGCACATAAAGCGAATCGAGAGTGATAGCAGGCGCGCCGCCGAGCGGCTTAATGTCGGCGGCCGTAAACGTTCCGGTGAGCACGCCACTTGTGTTTGTCTGCGGCGTCTTGAGCAAATCGACGATAACACTAGCCGCTTGCGAGCTGTTGCCCGGCGCATGGATGTGCAAGCCCGTCGGAGCGCTCGCAATGTTCTGAAATGTCACGGTGTACGTCACGGTACCACCGTTACGCGTAAACACCGCGGCACCGTTGGCAGGGCTCGTGTTCGCCGTCGGGCGCTCGTTTGCGCCGTTCAACAGCGCAATCACATTTGGCGGTGACACGATCACTGTGCCCGACATGACGCTCGCACCATGAATCGTGCAGATGTAGTTGTATGTTCCGGGAGCCGCAAAAGTGCGTGCGACAATGCCGGACGAAGTCGCGGGAATGTCCGTCTGCGCGACGCCGCCCTGAAACGTGACGGTGTGTGTGGCTTGAAACGTCCAGCTCACCACGCCACCTGCACCAACGGTTACACTCGATGGCGCAAACGTGAGACTACCGGTTGCCGTCACCGCGGCAGTCGTGGCGCCGGATGCAGGCAGGGATACCGCCAGCGCCGTCGTTCCCGTCGTCGTGGTGCCACCCTGCACAAGCGTCGCGGTGATCGTGGCCGTGCCCGGCGAGATCGCGGTAACCGCTCCGGTCGTCGCATCGACGAACGCCACCTTACGGTCGCTGGTTGCAAAGGTGATTCCCGACAGACCAGTGACGGCGGATCCCCGCGCATCACGCGGAGTTGCTGTTATCGATGTGGTCGCACCGATCACGAGCGACGTCGATCCTGCCGCCGTAGCGACGGAGGCTACCGCTTGAGCAACCGTGACGTCGAGAGTCGATGTCGCCGTACCGCT
>JANXUN010000652.1 GCA_025356185.1 Gemmatimonadaceae bacterium | reverse complement strand
CGTAGCTCGAGCACGTACGCCACCGGCGAGCGCGTTGCCGAACTAAGGCGCCCACGAGCGGTCGCGCGTGTCGTCAAAGACGTACGGGCCTCTGCTGGATGCGCTGCGCGGTGTGCGATGGCCTGCACGCCGCGCGGTCGGTGCGGCATTGCCGGGCACGCATCGGAGTTCGCAGCGCGGCACGTCGGGCGAATTTACAGAGTATCGGTTGTATCGGCAGGGCGATGACCCCAAGCAGTTGGACTGGAAGCTGCTCGCGCGTAGTGATCGCGCATTTGTGCGACTCACTGATGATCGTGCGTTGTTGCCGACATGGTTTGTGGTGGACGGGTCGGCGAGCATGAATTTTCCGCGCACGGTTGGTGATGCGATCGCGAGCGATGCGTCCGTGGGTGAGGCAGGTGCGCGCGCTGCGAGTACACACTCCGCGCGAGTGCGATCAAAGTGGACGGTGGCGTGCGAGCTCACGGTGGGGCTGGCGGCCGTCGCGCACGCATCGGCAGATCCGGTCGGGCTGCTGGCTGTCGGTGACAACGGCGTATCACGCATGAGTGCTCGCACGCGGCAGGGAACTGTGGGTGAACTTGCGCGATCGCTCGATTTGGTTCGTGTGGGAGGCAACCGCGATGTCGCGCCGATTATCGCTTCAATTCCCGTGATGGCGCGCGTTGTGATTATTTCGGACCTATTGGGCGATGGTGATGCGCTGTTGCGCGCCGCGGCGCAACGCACAGTTGCTGGCGGAATTGTCGAGTGCGTCCACGTGGTTGCTGTCGAAGAATTGACGCTGCCTGCGGGTTCGTATCTCGCGTGCGATCCAGATGATCGCAGCATCGCTCGACCGCTCGATCGCAAAGCACACAACCTCTATCGCGAGCGTTTCGATGCGTTTCGTGCTGATGCGTCGCGCCGGTGGCGCGGCGCTGGTGCGGGGTATCGCGAAGTGCGTACCGATGTCGTCGTCGCACACGTTGTGCGACATATCGCGATCGGTGCTCCCGATGTAGTCGGGATCACACCGTAATGGGCGTGGTGCTTCCGTGGATGTTGGCAGTCGGCGCGATCGCGGTCGCGGCGATCACTGTGCTGCATTTGTTGTCGGTGCGACAGCCGCAGGAGCTGCTACTGCCGACGGCGCGTTTTCTCTCGGATCGTGAGATACGCGCGGTGTCGCGTACCCGCCGACCGACTGACGTGCTGCTGTTGGCGCTGCGCATCGGGGTGCTTCTGCTGTTGGCGTTCGCCGCTGCCGGCGTGTGGTGGCGTTCGACGCGTGTGACGCGATTAGTACTGATTGTTGCGGATGCCGATGTGGTGGCTGATTCGGCCGCTGCGCTAGCGGTGGTCAGAGCGGGCCCTGCAGACTCCGGCGCCGCCGTGGTGAAGTACGTTTCGGTAGCCGACGAGATGGCGCGTTTTGGATCGACGCGTCATGCGTCAACGGATGCTGCGCAATCGAGTGATCAGCGCTCCGCTTCTGCCGCAGTATTTCCGGCGGCGTGGCGCGCCGCGGCACGCGCGGTTGCCGATGATCCATGGATCGATGAAGTCGCGTTGCATGTGCTTTTGGGAAGGGCAGACGCTACGGAGTTGGCGCGAACCGATGGCGGTGCGGTCGACGTCAGTGGTTGGCGCTCGTGGCGCGACGTATGGCCCGGACGCGTGGTCGTGCGTACGACCGAAGCTGCGCAACGCGTGGCGCTCGATACGTTGCGTCGCGTGGTGGTTATGAACGGTGACACGGTGCATGGTGAGCGGAGCGCCGACGACCCTGTGCGCACAGCGCTGGCGATGTACGCGGCGCGATGGTCGCGCGCGGGTGCGACGAGAGTAGATACCGTGCGTGTGTATCGTGCCGCGGCGCGTCGTGACGATTCGCGTCGCCGCGTGTCGCCCGACGTTGCGACGAAGTCTGCGAGTGTTGTGTCGGTGTACTGGCCGATTTCGGGCGTTCCGTTCGGCTGGCGCGCGGTACGCGCGGACTCGAGCAGTGCAGTGTTCGCGCTGGCATCGGGCGGGCGCGCGATGATGGCATCATGGCATGTGCCCGCCGAGTTCGCGCCTGTGAATAATACGATGTCGAGTGACCTCGCTCCCATCGCGTGGTGGAGCGACGGACGCGTGGCAGCGGTGGAGCATCGTTTATCGTGCGCGCGCGATGTCGCGGTTCAGCTGCAGACCGAGTCGGATGTCTTGCTGTCAGAGGCCGCGATGCCGTTGATGGCGAGAGTGCTTGCACCGTGTGGCGATCGAACGCGCGTGAGTCCCGCATCGCTCACGGCACGATCCGTCGACACGACGGGCGGCGCGCAAGCCCTCGCACCGGCCAGCGCGTTTCGCCTTGAAGGCTTGAATGGAAGGACGTTACGTATGCCATGGTTCGCTCCGCTGTTGTTGGCGCTTGCAATGGTGCTGTTGGCGTACGAGTCGTGGTTGCGCGCTCGCTCGATGGCGGACGCGACATGAGCTCGGCGTCCGTCCACGAGGGGCGCGACGGCGTATTGCGCGCGGTGGACCGTGTCCGCATGGGGCTCGTCTCCATCGCGTGGGGACGTGCGGCGATATGCGCGATCGGTGCCGCGTTCGTGACGTGGATTGTATCGACACTCGTGTGGCGCGCGGTGGGCGATGCATCGTCGACCGCAACAGCGACGCGTCTCGTTTTCACGCTGTTTGACAGTGCATTTGTCGCCATGCTCGTGTGGTGGCTGCTCGCACGTCGATATGGCCGCGTCACGCGCGTGCGTGCGGCGCTGTGGATCGAAGAGCAACGCGGCAGCGGGTTCGCGCTGGTGACATGGATCGAACAGGTTGATGCGCAGCAGGTGCCATCGGCGATGCTGCAGCGTGATGTGGCCCGCGTGTCGCACGAGGCGCTTGCGAGTGCGCAACGATGCCTGCGCGCTGCCGCGACCAAACAGCTGCGCGGACCGCTGTTATTCGTTGTCGGGGCGTTGGCAGTGCTCGGCTATCAGCGAGGGTCGGATGGCGGCGTGCGTGAGGGACATGGCGGCAGCGGATCACTCTTGGCGGCGCGCGAAAGGCGACGCGACGTTTCGTTTGCCGCGTGGCGCGTGCGGGTCACGCCCCCTGCGTACTCTGGACGCGTGCCGGAGAACTTGGGCGACGTGACATCGCTGCGTGCGTTGAGCGGGTCCCGCATTGACGTCGAGGGCATCGACGCGGCGCCCGATAGCATACGCGTACGAATTTTGCGCGATTCGCAGCCACCTACACCGTCGCCAATGATCGCGACGTCGGCGAACGGTTGGCGCACGACAGTACACGCCGTCGACGCACCGATGGAAGTGCGCGTGTTACGCACGTCGCACACGCGACTCCTGCTGATCGAAGGCGTCGCGGATTCCATTCCACAGGTGACGCTTACGTCACCTGCGCGGGACAGCGTGTTGCGGCGCGCAGAGGGCGGGTTGACGCTGCGCGCGCACGCACACGACGATATCGGAATCGTGAATGCGTCGTTTGAGGTCGTGGTGAGCTCGGGCGAAGGCGAGAAGTTCACCGTACGCACCGAGCGTGTTGGCGCGCGCACGTTTAGTGGCCAGCACGATGGCGATCTGTCGACGTCCCTCGACTTAACGGCGATGAAGTTGGCGCCTGGTGATATCGTGCACATCCGCGCGGTGGCGCGCGACGGGCATCCCGTTACCGATCACGAAGCGGGCGCGAGTGAGACACGATCATTTCGCATTGCGCGTCCGTCGGACTACGATTCCGTTGCGGTCGAACCGGCGCCGCCACCAGAAGTCGACAAGTCGTTGCTGAGTCAGCGCATGCTGTTGTTGCTGACGGAACGGCTTGAAACGAAGCGTCCTGGACTCGCGACCAACGTGTGGCACGATGAAGCCTTCAAATTGGCGCGCGATCAATCCCGATTGCGCGAGGCCGTCGGCGACGCCGTGTTTCAGCGATTGCAGGGCGATAGACCGGACAAAGCCCCACCGGCTGACGGTCGCGGAGGCGATGCGGGCAAACTGAACGTGAACGGCGTTGATGCAACGGCTACGCTTGACGAAGGCGACGACTCGCCCGTGATCGCGATCAACAAGCCCTTGCTCGAAGCGTACAACGCGATGTGGGATGCAAGTCGAGCGCTCGAGCAAGCGAACCTCCGCGGTGCAATTCCGCATATGAAGCTCGCGCTTGCGGCGATCGAGCGCGCGCGTGCCGCTTCGCGGTTGTATCTGCGCGGACGCCCGCCAATAGTCATCGTCGATATTGCGAAAGTGCGCATGGTGGGGAAAGACACGGGCGCACCGGTTGCACGACGCGCGCGCGTCGCGTTGCCGCCGCGATCGGCGCTTCGCGAATCGCGGCTGCTGGCGATTGCCGAGATGGTGCAATCGAACCCACTCGCGGCGCGCGACTCGTTGGCGCTGTTGCGGTTGGAGAGCTTGAGCGACGCGCCGACATTTGCGGAATCGCTCAACGCATTGGTCACCGCCTTGTCGACGAGCGGCACGCGCGATCTCACCGAGCCGTTTCTGCGCGCTCGTCGCGCACTCGGTGGAATTGACCGCGCATCGGCGAGCGCATGGTCGCGCGGCGGCCCACCGTGAGTGCGGCGTCTGCGACTGGAATCTTGCCGCGCGAACCCTTCGTGTTTGCCACGGCGCAGTACGATTCGGGTGATTGGGATTCGGCGCCGCTCGTGCCAGCAAACGTGATTGACGCGATCGCGCGATACACGACGCTGCCTGTCGCACCGCAGGGCGTCGTCGTGCCGCTCACGTCGGAAGTCGTGTTTCAATATCCGTTGCTGTATCTCACGGGCCATCTGCCCGTGCGATTTACACAGCATGAGGGGGATGTGCTGCGAAGGTATCTCCAACGTGGCGGAATGCTGTTTGTCGACGACCACAATCATGACGTCGACGGCGTGTTTCACAATACCGCGCGCGAAGAGATCACACGCGTGGCGGGAAAGCTGGTACAATTGCCTAATACACACGCCCTGTATCGCGCATTTTTTGTCTTCGACAGTGGGCCGCCTGCGACGTCACACGAGATGAATGGATGGGGCGACAATCTGGTACATGAGCACCTTGAGGCGGTCATGCACGGTGATCGAATCGCGGTGTTGTACAGCAGCAAGGATTACAGCTCCGAGTGGAGCTATCACCCCGAGAACAAGCGGTTTCAGTCGGTCGATAACACGAAATTTGCGGTAAACATTGTGGTTTACGCGCTCACGCAATGATGTCGTCAACTGGGTCTCCAACGGGAGCGTCGACCACGGAACGCATCGAGCGCGTGGCGCGGTGGACTGGCGTGATGACGCTTGTGGTCGCGCTTCTCACGCTGCTGCTGCCGTCGCGGTCGATGTCGAGCGCGCATGGGCGACAAGCGTTGGTGCGTGTCGACGCGAGTCGTGCCGATTCTGCCAGCGTCGTCGCGCGCGAACTTTCTCG
>JANXUN010000627.1 GCA_025356185.1 Gemmatimonadaceae bacterium | reverse complement strand
GTGAGCAGTACTTGGGAAAAGTGAAGGGCAAAGGCGGCGTGTTCAAAGTCACGCACGGCTTGCAAACCAAGTTTGGTGGCGCGCGCGTGTTTAACTCCCCGCTTGCCGAAGCGAATATTGTTGGACGCGCGATTGGCTTAGCGCATCGCGGCTTTAAGCCCGTCGTTGAGATTCAGTTCTTTGACTACATCTGGCCCGCGTACATGCAGATTCGCGACGAACTCGCGACGATGCGGTGGCGGTCCAACAATGCCTTCTCGTCGGCCGTGGTTATTCGCACCACATACGGCGGCTACATTCGCGGCGGCGTGTATCACTCGCAAACGGGCGCGTCGTTGTTCACGCATACGCCAGGATTGCGCGTGGTGTGCCCCAGCAATGCACTCGACGCAGCGGGGCTGTTGCGCACGTCGATTCGCTGTGACGATCCGGTGATTTTTCTCGAACACAAGCACTTGTATCGTCAGACGTACAACAAAGGCCGCTATCCCGGCCCGAACTTTATGATTCCGTTTGGCAAAGCGCGCACGGTGCGTGAAGGCACGGACATCACGTTGGTCACCTACGGCGCGACGGTGCAGCGCGCGGTGGTTGCAGCGAATCAGTTAGCCGAAGAAGGCGGACCGAGCGTCGAGGTGATTGATCTGCGCACGCTGTCGCCGTGGGATAAAGAAGCGGTGTACGCGAGCGTCAAGAAAACGGGTCGAGTGATTGTCGCGTACGAGGACAGCATTTCGTGGGGGTACGGCGCAGAAATCGCGGCGCGTATCGCCGACGACTGTTTTGCCTGGCTCGACGCGCCGGTGCGTCGCGTGGCGAGCACCGACACGTTCGTTGGGTATGCGCCGCAGTTGGAAGATGCAACGCTGCCGCAGATTGAGACGTTCAGAGCGGCGTATATCGAGTTGGCGGCGTACTAACAGATGACTGCACCGATCAGCTGACTGCACAGATTTAGGTTTTGAGTTATGGGCTTGTGTTCTGCGTTGTCAACTGTGCGAGACGCAAGAGTTTCGCGCAGTTGACAACCCAGAACCCGAACTCAAAACCCAAAACCTAAATTTTTTGCTGGCAACGCTCTTTATGACGATTTGATTAACCGTGGTTGATTATCTTGCGGCCGCCGCGTCCCCGCCGGACGATTAATGCATGAGCCGCTCGACTTCCGTCTGGTGCGCAATGATGAAAGCTGTCTTCGGCGCAATTCTGTTCGCCTCGTTCGCGTCGCGTGCCGACGCGCAAATTGTGCGCGGCACCGTTGTTGACGGCGCGGGCAATGCGATACCCGGCGTCGTGGTGGCGCTGATCGATTCGACCCAGACTGCTGTCGCGCGTTCGCTCACGTCGGAGCGCGGTGAGTATCGCTTAGTTGCGCCACGCGCTGGCACGTATCGCTTGCGCACGCTGCGCATTGGCTATCAACCGGTCGTGTCGACGCCGCGCGTGGTCGATGCGAGCGCCGTGATCGACGCGGGTTTGGTGCTTGACGGCGTGCGTACGACGCTCAGCACGGTTCGCGTTGTCGAGCAGTCGGTGTGCGGCCGACAAGACGGCGGCGGGTCGACGCTTTCCGCATGGGATCAAGCAATGACGTCGATCGCGGCCACGTCACTCACGTCATCGATGCGTGGCCTCACCGCAACGACGATGCAGATCGAACGCCAGCTCGAACCCAACGCTCGGCGCATTGTGAGTCAACAACTCACTGTGCGCACCGATTACGTCACGCAACCGTGGCGCTCGCTGTCGCCCGACGCGCTGCGCAAGAACGGGTATACCGCAGTGGACGTCGAAAACTTTACGACGTACTACGCACCGGGCCTCGATGTGTTGATGTCGCCGCGCTTTCTCGAGGATCATTGCGTGCGCGTGGTGGGCGCACGGGACACAACCGAGATCGGCGTCGCGTTCGAACCCGTGCCTGCGCGTGCGAGGCTGTCAGAAATTCGCGGCACACTGTGGCTCGCGCGCGAGACTGCCGAACTCAAGCGATTGGATTTCTCGTTCACCGAAACACAATCGGCCGACCGCACCATCGTTGCCGGCGGCGCGATGACCTTCACGCGTCTCGAGAGCGGTGCCATGGTCATCTCGGCGTGGGATATTCGCATGCCCGAGCTCGTGAAAGATTCTCCGCGGTCGACGAAGGTGCGCGTGGCGCGCATCGCGTCGAGTGGCGGAAATTTGGTGGTGCTGCGTCGCGCGAACGACACGCTCTTCAAGCGCGCGCCATTGAATATTGCGGGTGTGGTGCTGGACTCAGTCAGCAACGCGCCCATTGCGCGTGCGATTGTTGCGTTGGTTGGTACGACGTCGAGTGTCGTCACCGACGACAACGGTCGCTTTTCCGTACGCGATGTATTGCCAGGTGAATACGCGCTGAGCGTGCGCACGCCCTCGCTCGATTCGGTTCGCACGTCCAGTCAGTCGACCGTAATTGCCATCGACGACATGCCGTCGCTCACCATTCGCGTGCCGACCGCGACGCAGCTCGCGGCAACGTTGTGTGGCGCGACACTGACGGGCGCGAGTGGACGCGGCAAAGGCGCAGTACTCGGCACGGTACTCGGCGTGAGTGACACGATTGGATTGCGTGGCGTACGCGTTGCCGCAGACTGGACCGAGCTGGTCGCACGCACGAGCGGTTCATTGTCAATCACTCCGGTGTCACGTCGTCTTGAGACTCGCACGGGGGCGACGGGTGGCTATCGGCTGTGCGGCGTTCCGACAGAAGTCTCGATTACGATTCGCGCACTGCCCGACACCGGACGCGCGCAATCGGTGTCTGTGCGATTGGCACCCGATCAGCAGTTTTCGACGCAGACGCTGCGAGTCGATCGCGACCGTGCGGCGGTGGCGATGTTCGCGGGCACTGTTGTTGCCGATTCGACAATGCGCGTACTTGCCGACGTTGAGGTTGCGATCCCGTCGCTCGGGCTATCGACACGCAGCAATGCGCGCGGCGAGTTTCGATTGCTGGACGTTCCAGCGGGCGCGCACGAGGTATTTGTGCGCCGAGTGGGATTTGGTGCGATCAACGTGCCGATGACGTTTGCCGCCAATGACGAAGAGTTACGTCGCATTGTGTTGCGGCCGCTGACGGTGCTCGATTCGATCGAAGTCAGGGCGACGCGACTCGACATGGGCATGGTCGAGTTTGAAGAGAATCGTCGTGTGGGCCTCGGTCATTTTCTCACGCGCGACATGCTCGCAAAGAATGATGGACGAAAAATGGGGGACGTATTGGCCGAATTGCCGGGCGCAGGAGTTGTGAGAGGCCGAAGCGGCGCGTGGCCACTGTCCAAGCGGTACGTCGTTCCACTCGCCGCAGCGATCGGACAGCCTGGCGGCGGCGACGGCTCGATCTGGAGGCCAACGGCTGCCGAACGGAACCGCGGCATGATCGCTGGATGCTACGCGCTTGTGTACGTGGACAATCATCTCATGAACGGCGGCACGCCGACTGAACCGTACGACGTCAACTCCATCGCGCCCGATCAGATAGAAGGCGTCGAATGGTACGCGAGCCCGGCCGAGACGCCATCGCAGTACACGAAGCTGAACTCTCCGTGTGGCGTACTCGTCATACACACGCGACGATTCGATTCCATCGAGAAAGGCAAAACGCCCTGACGCAATCATCAGGGCGTTTTGTTGTGTGAGCTAAGCGCAGTGGATGATTTCAGCGATTCGGTAGCGTGTCGACTTTCTTTTTCCCAAACATGCCACCGATTCCCGCCTTTACGAGATCACCGGGGCTCGTCGGCTTCTCTTTACTTTTGTCTTTTTCCTTCTCTTTGTCCTTATCGGCGCCCGCCTTCTTCGCGCTATCGAGTGACGCGTTCGCGGCCTTCAACGACTCACTCAAATTCACGACCTGATAGCCGTCAGGCATCTTAAACACGCTCGCGTCAATCGATCCCTTCTTGAGATCGGTCACTTCCATCGAGATCGTGTCCGACGTGACCTTGCCTTTGCCATCGGTAACCGTCGACCACGTCGTGCTCTTGAGTGCCATGCCGTTGCGCCCGATCTGCTTTTCGTACTTTGCAAACTCCGCTGCCATCTCGGCATTCGTCGACTTCATGCCGCTGGCGAATGATTTGCCCCACGCGGACATCGCCGATTCGTCCGCGTCGATGCCCTGCGCAATCCACTGATCGCTCGAGTCGGCGGTTGACGTCTTGTTCGATGTACCCATGATTTTGACTTCGACATCGCTACCGCTGTAAATGCGCACGTGACGGGTCTTGTACCCTTGCAGCATGTCGCCGGTGCCCAAGTCTTTGTACGACCACTTGGCGTTGCTCACGATGACCTTCATCATCGGATTGTTCATCATCGCGCCCATGCCCGAGCCAAACATGCTGGCGTCCATGACGGTGACTTGCTGCTCTTTGCTGTTCACGATCGCAAACTGCGGCGGCTCGGCAGTGATAAGGATGTACGCGTCCTTCTGTCCCATCGGTCCTTTACCTGGCGCATAATCCATGCGCACATTGCCGCCTTGCATGCGCACGGTCGACACCATGTCGCGCGCTTCTTTCGTGCGCTTGTCGCGCGACGACGAGATGATCGTTTGCGTGAACGTCAGGCCGCCGGCGCGCGGCGTGATGGGGCGCGCGGCCGTGAGCGCGCCGATACCGACGCTCACGACGCAAGCGGCGACGACGAATCGCGTCGACCGATGCGAAATACGATTCAGCCTAGGCATAGCAACCTTGTCAGAAGGGGATCAGGCGAGCCGCCAAACGTGGAAGGTCGTCAGCGGCCGCACTGTTTAACCTGCGACGTCGGGGACGATTTGGAAACCTCACACTGGCGCACGGGGGTTTTCGAGCGCGAATTTTCTTGTTGACAGGCGGCTCCGAATGGGCCCGCTTGGCGGGTCCTTGCTTTTGCTCGGGTGTGGCCGCGTATGAACTTTATATATGACGTCTGGCGTATGCGCCACGATGCGATCGCGACGCGTTCTCGCGTGCGCGTTCCGGCGGCATTGTTTCTCGCCACCCTCTTGTTCGCCGCCGATGTGCTCTCGGCGCAAACAGTAAGCGGTACAATCGCAGACGCGAGACAACGCGGCGTGGCAGGTGTCGTGGTCGAACTTGTCGACTCGGCGATGACAAGCGTTGCGCACGGCGTCAGCACGAGCACGGGAGCGTTCACGTTGCGCGCCACTCGAGCCGGTCGCTTTCAAGTGCGCGCGAGGCAAGTTGGATTCAAGCCCGTCTTGTCACCGCCCATCGCTCTCACAGCGGGCGCGACCTCAACACTGACGTTGACCTTTGAGCCGCTCGCGTTTGCGCTCGACACGGTGCGTGTCGGCAGTCGCGCGGTGTGTGGACGCGCAAGTGATTCGACGCTCGCTGTGGTCGCGGCGCTCGAGTACGCGCGCACGGCGCTGCTTGGTACGGATGTGGTGCGCACACGAGGAGTGACGTCGACTTCCATGCGGTACGAGCGCTTGCTTGATCCCATTCGAGAGCGCGTGGAGCGACAGTCGACCGAAATGGTAAGCGACTCCGCCGCGCAACCGTGGTCGTCGCTGCCGGTGGGAACGATTCGCACGCTTGGGTACGTGATCAGTGTCGGTGATACGTTGACGTATAGACTTCCCGGGCTCGACATGTTGGCGTCGAGTGCATTTGTCGACGATCACTGTTTCAAGTTCAATGGGAAATCTGATGCGAAGCGCATCGGCGTCTCGTTTGAACCGACGCCGACGCGCAAGAAACTTGCGGAAATTCAGGGCACGTTGTGGCTCGATCGCAAAACCGCGCATCTGCAGTTGCTCGAGTTCCGATACGCAAATTTGGAAGGCGCACAAGACGACGGAAAACCGGGTGGTGCGATGCAGTTCGTGCGCATGCGCGATGGATCGTTTGTCGTGAGCGAATGGTTTGTGCGTATGCCGGTGCTCACGCGGCGCGTGATCGTCAGCACAGGTCTTCCGACCGAAGTTGTGGACGGCATTCGCGTGGAAGGCGGTCAGTTGGTATCGGTCACGGCACGCGTTGCATCGACCGCGCAGATCGATACTTTGTGGGCGCGAGAATCACTGTCGATTCGCGGCACGGTCGTTGACTCGGTGAGCGATCGACCGCTGCAGGGAGCTCGGGTTGCACTGGAGGGAACCATGCTGGAGGTCGGCACGGATAGCGCCGGCGCATTTGTGCTAAATGGCGTGCTGCCGGGAGCGTACATCGCGACCGTGCGCACTGCATCGCTCGACTCGGTGCGCGCGGCGACGCGCGTGCCACTCGAACTCACGACGTCATTGAGTGGGCTCAAATTCAAGACCATCACGGCATCGCGCGTGGTCGCGTTGTTGTGCCCAGCGAATCGACCTAGCGCGTCAGGACGCGGTGCGGTTTTCGGCCAGTTGCGCGGAGATGCCAGCGCGTTTTCCGGTGAAGCGCGCGTGACGATTGAATGGAATACCGACGGCACCGACGCACTACAGTGGATCACCACGCGTGCGAATCCTGATGGCAGTTTTCGCGCGTGCGGCGTGCCGAGCGATCGTTCGATCACGTTGCGCGCCTCGACGTCGCGCGCGGCGGCCGAAGCGGTCACGGTGAGCGTTGCGCCGAGCACGCGATTCGCCAGCGCACTGCTCACGCTCGACACAGCACGTGTGGCGAGTGCGGTGTTTATGGGTACAGTCGTGTTAGAAGGCTCGGCGATGCAGCCCGTGCCCGACGCGGAGGTGCTGCTTCCCGAACTCTCACGTTCGGTACACACCAACGCCGAGGGACGCTTTCGATTGAGCGATCTGCCCGCCGACTCCCAACACGTCGTCGTGCGCAAGCTAGGGTTTACGCCTGTTGATGCGCGACTTTCGCTCGAAGCGCACGCAACGATTGACCGGCGTGTCGTGCTTGGTCGCGTAAGCGTGATTGACTCCGTCATCATTCGCGCCGATCCGATTCGCGCGGACATGCGGGACTTTTCGGACAATAAGGCGCGCGGAATTGGATACTTCATCACTCGCGAAATGCTGGAGAAGGACCGAGGTCACGACCTGTCGCAGGTATTAAGAACCGTAAACGGCGTCGACCTGAAAAGTATTAATCGTTCGCGGAACTACGCGACGGGCTCGCGGTTCTACAGCATGAATCCTACCTGTGTCTACTTCGAGGACGCTGTCCAGGGTTGCGAGCCACTCGTCAATGGCATCTGCTACATGAGCGTAGTCGTCGATAACGTATTCAAGTTTACGGGCAAGCGGCTTGCCGAGAGCGTTCCCAATCTGTCGCGTTACACTCCTGAGCAAATCGAAGCAATCGAGATCTATCGTAGCACGGCGGAATATCCCGCGCGTTATTCGCTCGCCGCCAGTTCGTGCGGGTTGGTCGTGATTCACACGCGACGATAGCGCGTTGCATCCGTAATTTTTCCGACTGTCACAGCCGTCACGTTCTGCGCATATTCCGGCATTCCATTGACGGCGCAACAGTGCGGCCGCGTCGACCGTCGGCACACCACTCACCGAGTAACTCAATGCGTCCTATGTCCGCGGCGATCGCCGCACTCGTATTTGCCGGATCACTGTCAGCGCAGCAACCGCCCGCGAAGGAAAAGATGGCTGGCATGGATCACGGGAAGATGGACAAGATGATGGAGATGGATCACGCGTCGGGTCCATGGAAGGAGCTCAATGCGTATCACGAACTGATGATGGCGACGTGGCATCCCGCTGCGGCTGCCAACAGCGACCTATCGCCGACACGCGCAAAGATCAGCGACATGGTTGTCGCCGCAAACACGCTCGCTGCATCGACCGCACCAAAAGGTTGCGACGCGCCGAAGGTGAAAGCGGCCGTCGCAGCATTGCCAAAAGAAACACAATCAGTCGCGGATCTCGTCGCCAAGAAGGCCGACGACGCCACGCTCAAGGGCGCCATGAAATCGCTGCACCAGAAGTTTGAAGTCCTCGAGATGGGCTGCGAAACGCCAAAGAAGGAAACGAAGTAAGCAAAAAGCAAACGCGGCGAGCATCATGCTCGCCGCGTTTGCTTTTGTCGCGTGCACCAATCTTGAAAGCTACGGCGTGATCGTTGGTACCGTCTGCACGTTGTAGATGCTGTTGAACAACATCTTGAACGTCGCGTGTGGCTGGCCGCGGAAGGTGATTTCCGGGCCAAACAAGAACAGCTTGCCGCGGCCCATCGGCGCTTCAAGCGCCGTGGTTCCGCCGTTCAGATAGTTCTGTCCCCACGCCCAACCGCTGCGCAGTGGCGTCGCCGTATCAAACCACTGCACGGGGCGCACACCCTTCGAGACGGCCGTCGGGTCGAGGCGGAACACCGGATTGTTGTTGAAGAACACGTCGGTGTGTCCCTGCATGCCGAGTGCAGACGACGCCGTCGAGTCGGTCGCGACGCGTAAGATTGATCCAGGCACGTAGAACTTGTCGGCCGTTAGGTGTGTGGCTGCCTGACCGGGTTCCTGATCGACCAAGTAATCGCTGATCGGCAATCCAAGTTGCTGACCGATGCGCGATGCGTTGCCCGCCGCGACAACGATGCCGCCCGCTTCAACAAACTTTTTCATGTTCGCGAGCATCGTCGCGCCCGTACCAGTTCCCGTGGTGACTTCGCACAAGCTGCGCAAATCGGGATCGGTGGGCGCGGTCGTCGCTGCGGCCGCATCGCCGCCGCGTCCGCCGCCACCGCCACGACCACCACCGCCGCCACCAAAGTTTGCATCAGACGGCAGCACGATCACATCGTACTTGCCTTTGAGATCCGTGTCGTCGAATCCGTTACCACACACGACTTTGAACGGAAATTCAAAACGCTCAAGCAGGAAGCGTGTCCAACCGGACGACATCGAACCTGTCTGCGTATCCCACAGTGCCACGCGCTTTGGTGTGACTTTCGTGCTGTTCGCATCGGGGCGCGCCGTGGTGCCTTCCATGCTCACGCCAAGTTCTTTCGCTGACGCTTGCAATGCTGTTACAACCGCGGGGCTCGCGGTGACGTAGAACGAACCGGCGGGGAACGTCTTGCCGTTTGCGGTCATCGGCTTCGCGAGACGCAACACTTCACCGTTGCCCTTGACGACACGATTGGCAACTGTGAACGCATCGTTGACCGCACCAGAGATCAGATAGCCGGTTGAACCGCCTGCGGTCGCCACGGTTCCTGCGACCGGTGTCGCCAATCCTTTGATGTCAACAAACGGTCCGGTGACATCGTCGAAGAAACGGTCGAACTGCACGCCCATCTGATACGACAGCGTCCAACCGGCGTTGTCGTATGGACGCTTCGGAATTCCGCGTTCGTCCATATCGTTCGGATGATCTTGCGGCTCGAACATGTCGATCAAATGCGCCCGTCCAGCCTGCGCCGAGTGAACGACATACGATCCTGCGCCGTACGTCTTGCCATTCACGGTGAATGACGCGGTTGCTTGCTGCACTTCAACACCGACGTAGCGCATCGTGTTGATGAACTTCGTTGCGGTCGAGAAATCTGGCTGAGCAATTGGTACGACGTACGCACGCGGATCGCGACGCGCCGGATCTTTGAACACCGCGTTGTATTGCGCTTGCGTCATCTGCGGGCCGCGGCCGAAACCGGCGAAGTCTGCGCCAGCGGGCGGATTCACCAGACCGGGCGCTGCCACGGGCGCAGCACCACCACGACCACCACGACCACCTGCAGGTGCTGCCGCAACCGCCGGACCTTTCATCGCGGAATCGGCGCGCTGCATGTCTTCTTGCGAGATCGTCCAGTGATCGGCACTACCGCGCGCGATCTGATTCGATCCCATGCGATAGATGTTGAACAAGAACTGATCTTTGTAGCGCGACGCCAAATCGAGAATTGAATAGTTCGCGGTGACCGAGTAATCGATGGACTGACGAAAGTGCCACGGCTGCGGCTCAATCGGCGCGGGTAAATCACCGCGCGGCAAGATTTGACTCAACGTTACCGGAATCGTTTCCGGCGTCGGGCTGCCGATGATTTCCGTCAAGATGCCGATGATGTTCTGGAAATACGCGGTCGTGCGCAAACCACCGTTCCACCACGTCGAGTAGCTGGAACCCGAGCGCATCGTGAAGCCTGGCTTGTTTTCCTGCAAGAAACGCTGGTGCATCGCGGCACCAACCATGTCGAGACCCATCACGATCATGGGATCGAAGTTGTAGTTGAACGGATCGCGGAACGGCGGTGAGAAAATCACCGTACCCGCCGGGCCGGCCTGGTGGTGATTGTACATGATCTGCGGCATCCACTCCCAGTACATGAGCTTATTCATGTTCTGCGACTCAGGCAGATTGCTCATGTAGAAATCGCGATTGTTGTCGTGTCCCGCGTACTTGTTGTACAAGCGCGTGGAGCACGGTCCGCGACGTTGTTCGGCGACCGGATTCTGCATGTAGCACTTGGCCACCATCTGCATGCCGTCGGGATTGGCGTGCACCATCACGATGATGACGTCTTTCAAGATGCGCATCGTTTCTTCGTCGGTGCGACTCACCAGCTGGTAGCTCGTTTCAATCAACTGATTCGCGCCGACGACTTCGGTGGCGTGCAGGCCGCCGTCAATCCATACGACGGCCTTTCCTTCTTTCGCGAGCAACCGTGCTTGATCGTCGGTGAGTCCGCGGGCGGACTGGAGACGCTTCGAGATTTCTTTGTAGTGCGCGAGCTTCGCGAAGTTTTCGGGCGCGGTAATGATCGCGGCGAGGTGCGGTCGGCCTTCGGCAGTTTTGCCGATCTCCA
>JANXUN010000604.1 GCA_025356185.1 Gemmatimonadaceae bacterium | reverse complement strand
TGGAATCGGCGCGGCGATTGGACGGGCGCTTGATGGCATCACGAACGTCTACGTTCGATTGCTCGATCGGATGCTTCCACGCGCCAGCATTATCGTCGTGACAGCCCTTCTGTTGATCGTTGGTGGTGTGTTTTCCTATCGCGCGTTAGGAACGGGTTTTCTCCCAGAAATGGATGAAGGCTCGTTCATCCTGGACTACTGGACGCCGGGCGGCACGGCGCTGGCTGAAACTGACCGACAGTTGCACATCGTCGAACAAGTGCTTGCCGAGACGCCGGAGGTGGTCGGAACCTCGCGGCGCACGGGCGCCGAGCTCGGCCTCTTTGCCACCGAGCAAAATCGCGGCGATATCGCGGTGCGCTTGAAGAGCCGTGGCGATCGCGAACGCGGAATTCTTGAGGTGATCGACGAAGTGCGCGGCAAACTCGAATCGCAAGTGCCGCGCATGCGTGTGGAGTTCGTCCAGATCTTGTCAGACGTGCTCGACGACTTATCGGGCGCTGGAAAGCCTGTAGAGATCAAGTTGTTTGGTTCGGATTTGAATGCGCTCGAGACGTACGCAAAATCTTTGGCGGAGCCGCTCGAGAAAGTTGAGGGACTTCAAGATTTTTTTGCGGGAATCGCCGAACCAAGCGCGGAAATGGCGATGAAGGTGCAAGGTGCGGAGATCGCGCGCGCGGGGATGACGGCAAACCAGGTAAGCAATGTTGTTTCGGGCGCGCTCCTCGGCGTGGCCGCTGGCGAAATTCGATTGGATGATCGCGCGATTGGCGTGCGTGTGCGCGCGCCAGACTCGGTGCGCTTTGATGCCACACAGCTTGGCGCGCTCCCGATATTGACGCCCTCCGGTGGACAGACGGTCCCCTTGGCATCTGTCGCAACATTTGTTACGCAAGATGTGCGAAGCGAACATCTGCGTGAGAATCAGCAACAGGTCCTCATGATTACGGCCGGAGTTGAAAAACGGGCGCTGAGTGAAGTGATGACGGACATTCAGACGGTGCTGTCAGCACATCCGGTGCCGGCAGGCATTCGTATGGAATTGGGTGGACGATTCGCCAGTCAACAGCAAGCGTTCCGTTCACTACTTATCGTCCTCGCGCTCGCCGCACTCAGTGTGATGGCAGTTATGCTCGTGCAATTCCGTTCGTTCATTGAGCCACTGGTGGTGCTGCTGGCGGCACCACTGTCGTTTGTCGGTGCATTTATCGCACTGTTGATCACAGGTACTGCGCTCAACGTGTCGAGCTTTATGGGATTGATTCTGCTCGTGGGATTGATCGTGAAAAACGGTATCATCTTGTTGGACTTTACGCGCAGCCGCATGCTCAATGACGGTGTCGACCTTGAAGAGGGCTTGCGTGAAGCCGCTCGCGTACGGTTGCGCCCGATCTTGATGACAACGCTGTGTACGCTGTTTGGCTTGGCACCGCTGGCACTGGGAATCGGCGCAGGTAGTGAGATGCAAAAGCCGCTCGCGCTCGCGGTGATTGGCGGGCTGGCGCTGTCAACGCCGATCACACTGTTGGTCGTGCCAGTGCTGTTGGTGGCAATCCGTGGACGCGGACACCGCTTGGCAGCGCCGAGCGTACACGGGTAGCGACGGCGAGATCGGGTGGACAGTGTCTTGGGGACGCTACTCGTCCAACACCACCACCGCATCCCCGACTCGAACGGTTCCCACTCCAACGTTTGTCACGTTCATCCCGAACATCACCTCGCCGCCCTGTCGTCGATACGTCGAAAGCGTTTTCAGAGGCTCTACGCCACGCTCGCCGGTTTGCGGATCGATCGTGGTCATCACGCAGCGCGAGCAGGGCATGCCGAATTCAAACGTCACCTCGCCGATACGAATCGCGCGCCACGAATCTTCCAGATGCGGTGTCGCGTGTGATAGCAGAATGTTTGGACGGAAACGCGCACTGATCATCGCTTCCCCGCCTTGCTCGACAATGCGCTCGCTCAGAGCGTCAACGCTCGCCTGACCCAGCACGAGTAGTGGTGCGCCATCGGAAAACGCTACGCGCCTCGTTGAACGATCCAATCGTCCTGCGTATTTCGCCTTGAGAGGTCGGCGCGACGACTCGTCGATACGCACTAACCGACAGTCGCGCGAGAGCACATCCGAAAACCATGCCGCCGCCCCATCGCCTGCGTCATGCGCATCAAGTGTGTCGTTCCACACCGTCACCGGCCGTGTGTCGTGCGTCGTTGGAACATCGACGCGCATTCCTGCCTGCGTGCGCGTCTCGATCCAGAGCGCGCCGTCGACGTTCGTTCGCGTATCGTGATCGACGCTTGACTCGCCGAGCACAAATCGCTGCCGCACCGTGGCGAGCGCGGGGGTTTCACGCGCGGTGATCTGCATTCCGTCCTCATCGATCACGAGCCATCGTCGATCAGCGACCGCACCGCGATCGTCGAGCGCAAGCGCGTCAACAGAAATCGCCGCCGCCGATTTTATCGGATGTACAAACAGTCCGGCAATACGAATCGGCGACGTCATGAACGCTCCATCGGACCAAACGTGCACGACACTGTCACGTCACCGTGTCTCGATCGGCGCAAGGTTGGACTGACGACGCCAGTACCAGTACACTGGCACGCCCAACAACAACAACCCAGCTCCGCGCGCCGCGTTACCAGGATTCGACGCAATCGATCCAATCATCACGTATACCGCCGCCGCGATAAACACCAAGGTCGTAAACGGATGCCACGGCGTACGCGAGTGCGTGCGATCGACGTTGGCACCATCGCGCGCGCGCAGCACAAACAGCGCCGCTGCCGTCGCGCCAAAAAATATCCAGTCGGCAAACACGACGTTATCCAACAACTGTCCGTAAGTGCCGGTCAGCAACAACACCAACGCCACCACCCACTGCGCGACAAGCGCCGAAACCGGCGTGCGCGTGCGCGGATGCAACTTTGCCATACTGCGAAAAAATAGTCCATCGGCCGCCATCGCTTGATACACGCGCGCCGACATCAAGATGACCATGCTCAAGAAACCAACGGTCGACGTCACAATGCCAAATCCAATTAACGTACGACCAGTGTCACCCAAGTACACGCTCATGGTGTCAGCCGCAGGCGCGGTACTCGCCGCGAGACCATTGACGCCGAGTGCGCGAATGTATGCGAGGTTGACGGTGAGATAGATCGCGGCGACGAGTAACACACCGATGATGAGTGCGCGCGGTAGCGTACGCGAGGGATCGACAAGTTCCTCCGCGACGGCGTTGGTCTGTTGCCAGCCGCCAAACGAAAACAGCACGGGCACCAACGCGGCCCCCATTGCCAATACGGTCGCCATCCCCATAGCTGGCGGAGTGACAGCGACCGCGTGCGCGATGTGGTCCGGCAGGGCGTGTTTCGGCGTGAGCGCGAACGCTGCGAAAATCAGCAACGCAATCGCAGCCAGCTTGAGCACGGTGAGAATGTTTCCCGCCGTCGCGCCCATACGAACACCCACCACATTGAGCGCGGTCAACAGTGTCATCAGCGCAATCGCCAGCGGACGAATGCTCTCCGTCGGCCATCCGACCAGCGAAGCAAAGTAACTCGCACCGGAGACCGCGACCGCGGCGATGGCGCCGGTGCCAATGACCAAAAACAACGCCCACCCATACAAGAACGCGGGCAGCGGGCCCCACGCCTCACGCATATACACATAGGTACCACCGGCAAGCGGCTTACGCGCGCCCAACTCTGCGTAAATGAATCCGCCGATAATTGCGACGAGCGCGCCGAGACCCCACGCGCCCAATGTGAGCGACGCGGTACCCACTCGCTGCGCGACCACGGCCGGTGAAAGGAAGATTCCCGAGCCAATGATACCGCC
>JANXUN010000598.1 GCA_025356185.1 Gemmatimonadaceae bacterium | reverse complement strand
CTTCGCGCGATGCTCGCCAGATGTGAATGGCTGACGCTGGTTGGCGAAGCGGCGAACGGTGCTGCTGCTCTTGAAATGATCGATCAGCTTTCGCCAGACATAGTTCTGCTCGACATCCAGATGCCCGGTCTGCTCGGCACCGATGTCGTGCGTCGCATGCAACACTCGCCACTGGTAATCTTTACGACCGCGTGGTCGCAACACGCTGCCGAAGCGTTCGAGCTTGGTGCGCTCGACTATTTGCTCAAACCGTTCGGCATCGAGCGATTGCAACGCGCACTCGAGCGCGTGCGCGCGGTGCTCGGCGAATCGGATGCGTCAACGAGCCTTGATCGTTATCGCGAAGTGCAACGCGGCGGCACGATCTCTCGAATTTTTGTGCGGACGGGGCGCGCGATTTTGCCGATTGCAGTCGAACAGATTGATTGGATGGAAGCGGACGGTGACTACGTGGCGCTTCATGTGGGCCGCTCGCGCCATTTGGTGCATTTGTCACTGGCGCGCTTAGAGTCGCGGCTCGATTCAAAAAAATTCGTGCGACTGCATCGCACGAACATCGTAAATCTCGATCGCGTGCTCGCGTTTCGCACCGTGGAAAAAGGGCGCGTGGTCGCGGAGTTGCACGATGGAACGCGGCTTGATGTCAGCCGAGCAACTGCGCGTGAGTTGCGCGCCGTTGCGAGTTCGCCGATCGGTGAATTGACGTGACAGAAGTTCAGCGCGGCAGGCGGTACCGCTGTAAGTGACGTAATTCGTCGTCGTCCGAGCGTATGAGATACGCTGCGTTGGCGCCGAATCCGGCAAGCTTCGTGCCTTTCGGCAACGCTACGCGGCCCACGAGCTGACCGCGCGCACCAAACAGATCGTACGTTGGAATTGGATCATCGTGCGGACGTGTGCGCAACACCCACAGCGTTCCATCGGGAGCGACCGTCGCGGCGCCAGCGAGAAAGGGCGGAACGGTCGCCGGCCACGTCATGTTTTTCTCGTCGAAGAGCGACCGGAATTCAGGCGGTACGCGCGGAACCGTTTTCGGAACGGCGCTGGCCGAGACGGCACCATTCACCTGCGTGATGATGTTGCCCGGTCTGATGAGCGTTTTGAGGAACGCTGCTTTTTCTGCGTCGGTGACTTTAATGTGGCTAAATGTTTGCGGGGCTCCTTTGGTGATGACTCCGTTCGGCGCAATCCACTCGATGTGGTAGTCGGATACGCGCACGATCGCGACGCGACCATCGGGTGCGACCGCGGCGAGATCGATCGGCGCCATCGGAAGATTTGTGTACGAGCGTAACAAGCCGTTGGGCAATGCGCTGGTCGCCGAACGCTCGCCGAGGGGAATTGCGAGCGACGCGAGCGTATCGAAGTGCTTCGCTTGATTGACGAGGCGCAGTACGACCGCGAGATCGATGGACTGTTTTTCGGGCGCCCATCGCGTATCACGAAAGTAGAACACGCCCTTCGCGTCGATTCCTAACGGGTTATCGTCGACACGTGTGCCGTTCGCGAGCTCGGGAATGAATACGCCATCGGCCTTCGCGCCCGGAGTAATCACCAGCAAGCGCGAGTTGCCGGGATCCCACAGCAAGGTGCTGTCGCCGTTTGTGGCGAACAATCGTGTCGGAATCGAAAACTCGGCGGGGCCAGCGCCCTCTCGTCCGATTTTCACCGATTTGTTCGTCGCGAAGTCAATGACGGTGAGCAGTTTTTCACGACGATCAGTGACCAGCACGCGACCATCACGCAATTCGCGGACGCTCGTGACCTCGGTAAACGGCTCGGCAAACTCTGCGTCGGGTTTTGCGAGCACTTTGGTGACGATCGTTTGCGCGGGTAATGTTCGCGCGCTAAGCGCGGCGCTGAGGGCGAGGATGAGCCGAGCACATGAGCTTCTCATAGACGTATCGCGTGACCTGTATTTGAATGACCGCTATCACTCACTCGCGTCCTGACAGTACTTTTTCTTCGTTCCGACCGCAACTTGGTACGAGACGTTTACGATTAGACCGCGTATATGAAGCTTTCGTTCGTTTTTCAGCGATGGGCCATTCTCGTTATTGCGTGCGCGATATCGATGCCAGCGCGTGCGCAGACTAACAAAGACCCCGCTGCGGTCAAGCTGATTGCTGAAGACATCGGACGCTTTTGGCAAGCGTTTGACGCGCGCGCGACGTTGGGCACGGCGGCTGCGATGGACTCGCTGTATTTCAAGCCGGCCACTCCCGGGCTCAAGGACTGGATTCGTCTGCGTCTTACCGATG
>JANXUN010000552.1 GCA_025356185.1 Gemmatimonadaceae bacterium | reverse complement strand
CTGCTGCTTGCTAGCCGGAAGCTTGCGGTCGGCGAGATGGTCGAGCTCCATGCGTTGCACCATCTGCTTCACGCCCGACTCTTGCAACGCCTTCATCAGGCGCTTGTTTTTGGGACCGCCAAGCTGTGCCTTAAACAACGCAAGCGACGCCGTCGCGCTGTCGCCTGCCTCAAGCGCGCGCTCACCGTTGGCCACGAGCGTATTCACAAGATCTGACTGCCGACGGACGAGACGGACCACCGCGTTGTTAAACTCGGCGTATTGCCCATCACTCTCATTTCCGACGGGGCCCGAAATAATGAGTGGCGTTCGTGCTTCATCGACCAAGATGGAGTCCACTTCGTCGATCATCGCGAACACGTGCTGACGTTGCACGCGCTGATCGAGCGCGTTCACCATGTTGTCGCGCAGATAGTCAAAACCAAATTCGTTATTTGTGCCGTACGTGATGTCGCACGCGTACACTTCGCGCCGCTCGTAGCTACCCGCTTCGGTGTCATCAAGGCACCCCACCGTGAGTCCCAGCCACTCGTACAGGTGGCCCATCCACTGCGAGTCGCGACGCGCGAGGTAGCTGTTCACCGTGACCAAGTGCACGCCGCGCGCTGGGAGCGCGTTTAGGTACATCGGCAGTGTTGCCACGAGCGTTTTACCTTCGCCCGTCCCCATCTCTGCGATGCGTCCCAAGTGCAGCTGGATGCCACCGATGAGTTGCACTTCGTACGGAATCATATCCCACGTCGTGTCACGACCCGTTACGACAAGCGCCGTACCCTTGAGTCGTCGACATGCTTCGCGTACGGTGGCAAAAGCTTCAGGCAGCAATTCGTCGAGCACCGCCGCGATCGTCGTGCGCAGCTCGCCTTCGGCTCCGCCGCGCCCGTCATTGCCGTGAAGCTCGGAGTCAATGCGCTCGCGTTCGGCGGCATCCGCCGCGTCGCGTTTTTGCGCTTTTAGCTCGGCGACGCGCTGATCGAGCGCGCCCGTGCGCTCCGAGAGGATCGCGCGAAACTTTGCAGTCTGCGCTTGAATCTCGGCGTCGCTGAGCGACGCGAGTCGCGCTTCAATGCCAACGATGTCGTCAATGATCGGTTGCACGCGCTTGCGCTCGCGTTCGTGACGCGTGCCAAAGATGCTGCCGATGAGTTTGTTAAACATGCAGGCCTCTACAGAGTCGAGGGCACCGTGACAGCGGCGCCCGTCGCACCGCTAGGCGCGCTCGGAAGCGTTCACTGTCATCGGGTCCCGGAGATACAAACCGGCGAACGCGATGTATTCAGCAACCGCGTCGGTCACATGCCCTCGAATCGAAAGCCCAGACCGAACGCGTTCTCTGATCTCGGTTGACGACACATCGACCCGGCGCGTGGCCAGATGCTGCATCGAACCGTCCGACTGATTGACGTCACGACGCTGTCGCGAGGTCGTGGCGTCATCCAATACGCGGGTGAGCACAACCAGTCGCACCATCGATCGCAATCGTTCCGGCTCCCGCCATCGCGGCAGCGACTCGACCACGTCTTCGCCGATCAGTAAGTGGAGATCCGCCGACGGAAAATCCCGTCGAATGGTCGCCGCTGTGTCAACCATGAAAGATAACCCGCCTCTTTCGATTTCGACGGGGCTCACAGCCATTTCTGGCACACCGCCAAAGCATCGATGCGTCATGGCCAGTCGATCGGCGGACGACGCGTACATCCCTGCTTTGAGCGGTTGCTGTGCTGCCGGCACGATCAACAGACGATCGAGCGACAGCGCAGTGATGGCATCCTGAGCGACAATGAGGTGTCCCACGTGTGGCGGATCAAAGCTCCCGCCGAAAATCCCCAGTCGCATCAGCGGCCTCGCCGAACGCGCTTACCGCGGTCCAGGGCGGGCATATTCCGAAGGCGTGGCGACCGTGTCGGTCGGCAGCTTTGTGGGAGTCGCCACGGCCTTCTCGACCCCTTGCACGCCACACGCCAGCTTCACGTCCGCGTCGCCGGGATACGCCTTCCACATGGCCAAACACGTTTCGGACGCGTCGTCCTTCCACCGAATTTTGGTGTACAGCATGTGCAGCTGCAGCCACGCCAATCGCGCCGACTTGGTATTCGGATAGGTGGTGACAACGTCCTTGAAATAAATGATGCCGGAATCGTAACCGCGCCGAATGCGCACATAGTGCACGCCGGTCAGGTAATCCTTTTCCGCGAACCATTCTTCAAGTTGCGCGATGCGCGCTTTTGCATCGGCGATTTCAACCTTCGCGTCCGGGTACGACGCCAGCAGCGCCCGAAGAATCGAGACGGCTTTTTGTCCGTTCTCCGGATCGAGATTGGGGCGTCGCCAGAGCGATTGATAGCTGCGCCCGACGCCCAGCATCGACCGTGCGGCCAGCGTATCGTCCGGGAATCCGTCGGTAATGCGCTGAAAGGCCTGCGAGGCCAACAGATACTCGCCGCGATGCTCGTGCGACAACGCGAGGTAGTAATACGCCGGCGCCAATAGCGGGTCACGTGCCGACAGGTCGTTTGTCAGCCGCTCAAACCCTACTTGGGCGTTATCCCAGTTCTTTCCCTGAAATTCGATCAGAGAGGCGTGAAAAAGCGCCTCAGAGCTGGCGTAGTTCTGCGGTTTAAACCCGCCCGAACAGGCTGCCAATGTCGCGGCGAGGCCGATCAGGAGAAGAAGACGCACGTCGATGCGTGCAAAGCGAGATTCAGAGCGATTCATGCGGAGGCTGTTACCCGTACGGGACGAAGCGGGTCCGCTCCGACGACTAGGAAAGCTAACATCACGACGCGGCGGCGACCGCGCGGGAGGAGGAGGCCAAACCCACCACCGTTGCCCGTCCGGCGGCAAGGCCGGCCGTCACGTTGCGCGTATCCACGACCAACGCCGCCGTATCAACCACGCGTTGATAATCGACGTCACGATGATCCGTGACAATTACGACGCTATCGGCCCAGCGTAGCATCTCGTCCGAGAGCTCGACACCTTTGCGGACATGACCGTCGTCGTCAAACTCCCCGACAAACGGATCATGAAATTCGACGTGTGCGCCGCGCCCTTCGAGCAACCGAATCACATCCAGCGCGGGACTTTCACGCACGTCGTCGATGTCACGCTTGTACGCCACTCCAAGCACGAGTATTCGGCTGCCGCGCACCGCTTTGCGTACATCGTTCAACGCGTCAGACACCTTCTGGACAACCCATTCGGGCATGTGTGAGTTGATGTCGCTTGCCAAGTCGATGAAGCGCGTCTTGTAATTGAGCGTTCGCATTTTCCACGCCAAATAGTGTGGATCAAGCGGGATGCAGTGACCGCCGATGCCCGGACCGGGCGTGAACTTCATAAATCCAAATGGCTTGGTCGCCGCCGCGTTGATGACTTCCCACACATTGACACCAAGTAAATCGCACACGATCGCCAGCTCATTGACCATCGCGATGTTCACCGCGCGATATGTGTTCTCG
>JANXUN010000542.1 GCA_025356185.1 Gemmatimonadaceae bacterium | reverse complement strand
TGGCACCGGGCGGGCCGCTGTCCACGTATCTCGAGAACCCCAACGTTCGGCCTGAAGACATTGCCCGTCTCTCTCTCGCCATGGGGTTGGATCAGCCGCTCTCCGTGCAATATCTGCGATGGCTCACGGCGTTTGCGCGGGGAGATTGGGGATACAGCTACGCGGACGGTCGACCCGTGCTGCAACGCGTCATGGAGCGCGTGCCCGCAACACTTATGCTCATTGGTACAGCGTCGCTTGTCGCGCTCTTGCTCGCGCTGCCCGTCGGTGTGCTGGCCGCCACTCGACGCAACGTCGATCGTGTTACGAACGCCATTGCCGTAGCGGGAATCTCGCTACCAGTCTTTTGGTTTGGGTTATTGCTGCAACTCACGTTCTCGAGCGCGATGCACTGGCTTCCGTCGTCGGGGCAACAGACTTTTGGCGACGGCAGCGTTGCGGACAGGGCGTTGCACCTGATACTGCCAGTCGCAGTGCTTGCCGTTGCACTCGCTGCATCATGGTCACGCTATTTGCGAGGCACGATGCGCGAAACGATCGCGATGCCGTTCATCGGCGTCGGTCGATCGCGCGGGGTCAGTGAAGTGCGTCTGACGTGGCACCACGCGCTACGGTTGGCGCTTCCCACATTTGTCACCGTAGTGCTTCTCGACGCCTCAATGCTTGCGTCCGGCGCAGTAGTGACCGAAAGCATTTTCGCGTGGCCGGGTATTGGTAGTCTTTTTACTGAATCTCTCGCCAAACGAGACTACGCTGTATTGATGGCGTTCTTAATGATTGGCAGCGTCGCCGTGTTGCTGTGCAATTTGTTAGCAGACCTCGCGGTGCTATGGCTTGACCCGCGCGCTCGGCGCGAACCCTGATGTCAAACGCTCTCACGAACCACGAGTCGGGCCGTAGCACAACGGTCACTCGCGCGCCCGGAAATCGTGTCGCGGGGAATCGCATTGCGCTTGCGACGATCGCGGTGCTCATCGTCGCCGCCATACTCGCACCATTGGTAGCGCCGTACGCTATGGACGCGCTCGATCTCACCAATCGACGCGCGGCGCCGTCGCTCCATCACTGGTTTGGCACTGACGAACTTGGACGCGATCTGTTCACGCGCGTGTTGTACGGCGCGCGCGTTTCGCTCGCGATCGGACTCGGCTCTGCCGCATTAAGCGTTGGATTGGGCACTGCGCTTGGCGTCACGGCGGGCTATTTCGGGAAGTGGGTCGATGAAGCACTGATGCGTGCAACGGACGCCATGCTGTGCATACCGCGTTTGCCGCTCATCATGATTGCCGCCGCGTTCGTGCGGCCCAGCGTGGCGCTACTTGTCGTTCTTGTGAGCGCTGCGGGGTGGATGGAGGCGGCGCGTGTCACTCGCGCTGCCGTGCAATCGCTCGCCGCCGGTGATTTTGTCGCCGCCGCGCGCGCGAGTGGTGCGACATCGTGGCGTGTAATGTTCAAACACATTGTGCCGGGCATTGTGCCGGTGCTCGCGGTCGCGACGACGATCGCGGTGGGTCGCGGAATCTTACTTGAAAGCGCCGTGAGTTTTTTTGGTGTCGGTGTGCAACCGCCAACCGCGAGCTGGGGCAACATGTTGTATCAGGCGCAAACGACGATGAGCAGCGAGCCGTGGCTCGCGATCTTTCCCGGCGCGATGATTTTTATCACCGTGCTCGCGTGCAACGCCGTCGGAGATCACCTCGGCCGCGGCACGCGCGGCGTCTAACAGCACGCGATCGCTAGTAGCCCCGCTCACGGTCGACAATCCACGCCGGCGTTTCACCCCGCTCGATGGCTGCGAGGCACTCCAGAAATCCACCCGCTGCACCTTCGTTAGTCGTTAATCCCGACATGTGCGGCGAGATGATCACGCGCGGATCATCCCACAGCGGTGATTGCGCGGGCAACGGTTCCGTCTCGAAGACATCGAGCGCTGCTGCACGAATCCATCCCGCATCGAGCGCGTGCGGCAATGCCGCTTCGTCGATCACGGCACCGCGCCCGGCATTAATCAGAACGGCACCGTTACAGCGCGACAGCATGTCTCGATTAAACAGATGGCGCGTGTCATGTGTCAGCGGTGCCATTAAACAAATCCACGCGTGCTCGCTAATGATTGCAGGCAGTT
>JANXUN010000334.1 GCA_025356185.1 Gemmatimonadaceae bacterium | reverse complement strand
CATCGCGTGTACGCTCGCGATGAACTCCACCGAGCCGGCGGCGCCGAGCATGTGTCCCGTCGCCGACTTTGTGGAGCTAATCGAGAGTGATCGCGCATGTTCGCCGAACACGGCCGCAATGCCCTTGGACTCGTTTGGATCGTTGAGCGGCGTCGACGTGCCGTGCGCGTTCACGTATTGAACGTCGCTCGGCTGCAGGCGCGCATCAGCTAGTGCGCCGCGCATCGCACGCTGGAGCCCTTCGTGCGCCTCAGGCTGACCGGTGAGGTGATAGGCATCGCCCGTCGAGCGGTAGCCGACGATCTCGCCGTAAATGCGCGCACCCCGTCGCAGCGCGTGATCGAGCTCCTCGAGAACCACCACACCGGCGCCTTCCCCCATCACGAAGCCGTCTCGGTCTTTGTCGAACGGACGCGAGGCCGATGAGGGATCGTCATTGCGAGTCGAGAGCGCGCCCATATTGGCGAAACCACCAATCGACATCGGCGTGACCGCGGCCTCTGAACCTCCGGCGATCATCACATCGGCGTCGCCGTACTGGATAATGCGAAATGCGTCGCCGATCGCGTGCGCACTCGAGGCGCACGCAGACACGGTCGCGTAGTTCGGTCCCTTTGCCTGCAGACGCATCGACACGATACCGGCGGCAATATCTCCGATAAACATCGGGATAAAGAACGGCGAAATCTTGCTGGGTCCGAGCGTGCGATAGACGTCGTGTTGATCTTCGAAGCTGCGAATGCCGCCGATGCCGCTGCCAATAATGACGCCCATCGATTCAGCGACGACGTTGTCCGCGGTAATACCCGCGTCCGCGGCCGCTTGCACGGACGCGGCGACGGCGTACTGCGCATACACGTCGGCGCGCTTGGCTTCTTTCCGCTCCATGTACGCCAGCGGATCAAAGTTCTTGACCTCGCACGCGAATCGCACGGAATACTTTGTTGGGTCAAACTTCGTGATGTTTGCTGCGCCGGACTTTCCCGCAAGCAATGCTTGCCAGGTCGCCGCCACGTCGTTTCCGACGGGCGTAACCGCCCCAAGTCCAGTGACGACGACCCGCCGACGCATCAGCCCCCGACCTTCGCCTCGAGATAAGCAACCGCGTCGCCAACGGTGCGGAGCTTCTCAGCATCTTCGTCAGGAATGTCGATGTTGAATTCCTTCTCGAACTCCATCACGAGCTCCACGATGTCGAGCGAGTCGGCGCCAAGGTCCTCGATGAAACTCGCCTCAGGCGTGAGCTTTTCGCGCTCCACCCCGAGCTCCTTTTCGATGATGTCCTTAATCTTTGACGCGTGATCCGCCATGGAACGATTCCTCTAGGTTGAGAAGGTAGACCCGAAAGTTAGCTACATCACCAGACCGCCGTCCACCACAAAGACCTGTCCCGTGACGTACCGGGTGAGGTCAGAGGCGAGGACGGCTACGAGGCCCGCCACGTCATCCGGCGTGCCAAGACGTTCCAACGGTATTCCAGCGCTCATTGACTGCCGTGCCTCGGGCGTCATCGCCGCTATCATGTCCGTTTCGATAAAGCCGGGGGCAACGACGTTGGCCAAGACATTGCGCGAAGCAAGCTCCTTGGCGATCGACTTGGTCATGCCGATCAGTCCCGCCTTACTTGCCGCATAATTGGCCTGCCCTTTGTTCCCAATAATGCCAACGACGCTGGCAACGTTAATAATTCGTCCCCAACGCCGTTTCATCATCCCGCGCGTCGCCGCGCGGCAGGTCGCGAAGGCACCACGCAAATTCGCGTTGATCACGGCATCCCAATCGTCGTCTTTGATGCGGATCAGCAAGTTGTCGCGCGTTAAGCCGGCATTATTGACCAAAATATCGAGTTGGCCAAAATCGCGTTCCACCGACGCCACTAACTCCGTCGCGTGGGCACTGTCGGAAATATCGGCGGCGTAACCGCGCACTTCCTGCCCGCTGTTGTCAGCGATTTCGCGCGCGACCTGTTCCGCTTGGGACGCCGTGCGTCCGGTCACAGCGACGCGTGCGCCAGCGTGCGCCAATGTTTCGGCGATCGCGCGTCCAATCCCGCGAGTCGATCCGGTCACGAGCGCGACGCGACCGCTTAAATCAATGCGCGGCCCCTTCGCCGTTGTCGTTGCGGCAGACGAATCACGCATGTGCGGACACCGCGGCGAGAAGTTTTTCGACGTCGTCGACTGTGCCGCACGTCGCGGTCGTGATGTGCGGCGCGATACGACGTGCAAGACCCGCTAGCACCGCGCCGGTACCAATCTCAACGAACAGCGCGTCGGGGTACGTCGCGGCGAGTGTCTCCATGACGCGCGTCCACTGCACCGGCGCGGTCAGCTGCTGCACCAACAGCGTGTGTGCAGTCGACGCGTCGCGCACGGCGTCTGCGTTCACGTTGGCGATGACTGGCACCCGCGGTGCTTGCATCGTCGTAGCACTGATCGCCTCGTCGAGTCCAGCAGCGGCACCGATCATGAGCGGCGAATGAAATGCACCACTCACTGGAAGCGGAAGACACCGTTTTGCGCCGGCGTCTTTCGCGAGTTCCATCGCGCGTTCGACTCCGGCAACTTCGCCCGAAATCACGACTTGTTCAGGGCTATTAAAGTTGGCTGGCACCACAGTGCCGCGTTCTGCGCTGGCTTGCTCGCAAATCGATTCGATGGGCGTGCGCAATACACCGAGAATGGCCGACATGGCCCCGGGGCGCGCGACACCCTGCTCGTACATCAGCATGCCACGGCGACGCACTAATCGCGCGGCATCGCCGACATCGAACGTGCCTGCGACATGATACGCTGAAAACTCACCGAGCGAGTGTCCCGCGGCAGCAATCACCTGCTCG
>JANXUN010000424.1 GCA_025356185.1 Gemmatimonadaceae bacterium | reverse complement strand
AACTGCGGATGGCGATACGCTTTGTCGTTACCCGGATCAAAAAACGGACCCGCGTCGCTCGGCGCCGACGCCGTAATGGCCGTAGACGGTACGACCCACAAATTCACCGCTTCACCGCGACGCGCATACACATCGCGCGCGTTTTGCAACGCGTGTTCTGCATCGGCCGCATGACAGCTACCTGCATGCTCAAACGGTTCGCCATGAGCACCCTGCGTAAACACTTCCCACAACGGCCACGATTGTTCGGTCGACATATCGATTGCCTTGCTTACGCTGCAACGGTTGCGCGCGCGGACTGCTTGGCCGCATGCGCCAATGCGGCTTCGCGCACCCACTTGCCGTCGTCGTGCGCTTTGTTACGCGCCTCGAGACGTTCTTTGTTGCATGGGCCGTTGCCCGCAATCACCTCGAAAAATTCCGCCCAGTCGATCTCCCCAAAGTGCCAATCACCCGTGGCGTCGTCGCGGCGCAGGTCGGGATCGGGGAGCGTGAGTCCGAGCGAGATTGCCTGCGGCACCGTGAGATTCACAAAGCGCTGACGCAACTCGTCGTTGGTTTTGCGCTTCACGCGCCACTTGAGCAACTCACCGCTATTTGGCGAATTGGTGTCGCTCGGCCCAAACATGGCGAGCGATGGCCACCAAAAGCGATTCACCGCGTCCTGCACCATCGCTTTTTGCGCGGGCGTTCCGTGCGCAAGGACAGTGCAAATCTCAAAGCCCTGGCGTTTGTGAAAATTCTCTTCTTTGCAGATGCGAATCATCGCGCGCGCGTACGGACCGTACGATGCTTTTGCCAGCACCGTCTGGTTCACGATCGCGGCGCCATCCACGAGCCATCCGATCACCCCCATGTCGGCCCACGACAGCGTCGGGTAGTTAAAGATGCTCGAGTACTTCGCGCGTCCATCAAGCAGCTGCTCAAACAGTTCGTGCCGATCAACACCCAACGTTTCGGTGCCGCAGTAGATGTAGAGTCCGTGCCCCGCTTCGTCTTGCACCTTGGCAATCAGCGACAGCTTACGGCGCAAACTTGGCGCGCGCGTTATCCAGTTGCCTTCGGGCAACATGCCGACGACTTCGGAGTGCGCGTGCTGCGACATCATGCGCGTGAGCTGCTTGCGGTAGCGGTCGGGCATCCAATCTTTGGGCTCGATGCTTTCACCGGCGGCGATGCGCGCCTCGAACGCGGCAACGAGCGCCGGATCGTCTGCGGGAGCGGTCGATTTCTGTTCCATGCTCAAATCTACCGAGCGGCGTTCGGCTAGGACAATCGCACCCACGCGCCAGTTTCGCACCGCGCTGCTAGTTGGACCGTGTGACGGCACCTACTTTTGTCGAATATGACCACTTCTCACGCAACGCCTTCCGATGCCGTTCACGCCGCCCACACTGTAACGGTCGCCGGTGGTACTGTCTCCAGTCACGTCGCTGACGGCGTTGGCACGATCGAATTCTTTCATCCCAAGTCCAACTCGCTTCCGGGCGAACTGCTCAATGAGCTGGCCGCAACGGTAACACGAATGGGTGCAAACGACGCGGCACGCGTGATCGTGTTGCGCAGCGGGGGCACTGGACCGTTTTGTGCGGGCGCTTCGTTCGATCGGCTCATCACGTTGCAAACGGTCGAAGAAGGCGAAGATTTCTTTAGTGGATTTGCACGCGTCATTCTCGCGATGATACGCGCCCCAAAATTTGTGCTGTCGCGTGTGCACGGCCGCGCGGCGGGTGGCGCGGTGGGATTGATTGCGGCGTCGGACCTGTCATTTGCCGTGCGAACTGCGTCCGCAAAACTCAGCGAGCTCGCGATTGGCATTGGCCCATTCGTGGTTGGACCGGTCATCGAAAAGAAAGTCGGACTCGCCGCATTTAGTGCGCTCGCGGTGAACGCCGATTGGCATGACGCCGCGTGGGGTGAGCGGCACGGATTGTACTCGTATTTATGCGACGATGTTGCGGCGCTCGATGCCGTCGTCGCCAATCAGGCTCGCGTGCTTGCCGGTAGCAATCCCGAAGCGATGACGGCGTTGAAGCGCGTGTTCTGGGCGGGTACCGAACAGTGGGAAGCGTTGCTCGCGGCGCGGGCAACGATGAGCGGTACGATGGTGCTGTCCGCATTCACGCGAAACGCCATCGCGGCCTTTAAGTCAAGGTAAATCATATGCTGGGTGGACTGCGCGTTCCCGAGCGGATTTTCGCGTTTGCGATGTGGGCGGTGTCGCTCGTTTTTGCAGGCTTCTTGATTGGACTTGGCGGAAAGATTGTTGGTGACCTGCCGGGTGTCGACAAAAGCGTCACGATCGATTCGTTCATCGATCCTGCCCAACGCGTCGCGAACGGTGCAGAACGCGACGCGCTGTCAAAGTCCACCACCGAGCAGAACAATGCGCGTGCGACGGCCGATCAGCAGTTTATTGCGGCGCGCGATGCGTATCGTTCACAAAAGGAAGCGTTCGACAACTGGATCGCGACGCGCAAAGCGACGGTCGATCCTGCACATGATCCCGAGGTGCTTTCACGCACGCGCGCGCTCGATACACTGAAAGCCGCCGAGCGCACGGCGCAGTCGGCGGTGGAGCGCTTCGACGCAACGCTGCTGGCACTGTCGCAATCGAGCGACGCAAACTCCAGAGCGCGCAGTGCGCTCGAAGAAAACGCGCAGAGTGCATTTGACAGCGCGCAGCGTAGCACTGAATTGCATGTGTTTGGCGTCCGACTTGCCATCACGTTACCACTGTTGCTCATCGCCGCTGCGTTGATCGCTAAAGCCCGAAAAAGCGATTACTGGCCGCTCGCGCGCGGCTTCGTGCTGTTTGCCACGTTCACATTTTTTGTTGAGCTCGTGCCGTATCTGCCCAGTTACGGCGGCTATGTGCGCTATGGCGTGGGAATCATCGCGAGCGTCATCGCCGGCATTTATGT
>JANXUN010000342.1 GCA_025356185.1 Gemmatimonadaceae bacterium | reverse complement strand
ACGATGGAGTGCTGACCAATTCGCGCCGGGGTCCTTCATTCGTAGCGACAGCGACTTCACCCGCTGCCATGCGGAGTTCACGTACGATGCGCGAGATCTGCTGCAACAGCTCGTCGCCTTTTAAGGAGCTCACCACCGCCTTCGTTCCGATTGTTTGCAAGCTATCGGCGCGCGCCAGTGTCGCAGTCAGCGCAACGCGATCGGCACCGACGCGATGTACCGTCGCTGTGAGGATCAGCCTCACGCTCGATCGTAGCGCGACTTCACGCGCACGCGACGGAGTGAGCGGGGTCGTGTCGGGGAGCAACGCGGCGCGCAGCGCCTGACGCACTTGGTTTGCGGTAACGAGTGCGAGTTGAGGAGATCGTGAGAACTCGGAACGCAACAGTTCCTCGAGCGCAGCCGCGAGTTCGCGCTCTTCGGGTGCTGCCTCGACGCGACTGACCAGAAGCCACTGCGGCGCCGCCGTGACGATTGGTTTGCTCTTGTTAGCAAAGAACAGCGCGATCAATGCGCACAGCGACGCGACGGCGAGCACACTCCATCGCGTCATGCGGCGGATGTTGGTGCTGCGCGAGTCGGCGTTGCGCCGCACGTCGTTTACATCGTGAGCGGTCGATTGCACCAGCGCGTGTACGAACGCTTCGCAGGACTGCTGTCGGTCGGCGGGCGCTTTCGCGAGACCGCGTTGCAGCGCGATGTCTGCGCTTTCGGGCAGGTCAGGGCGCACGATCCGCACGCGACCCGGTACTTCGAGCATCTGCCGTGCACGAACGGCCTGCATCGTTGCGCCGGTAAACGGCGGTTCGCCCGTCAGCATTTCGTACACGACACACGCCAGCGAATACAGATCAGTGCGACCGTCTACGTGCGGATCAGCGGCAGACTGCTCAGGGCTCATATAACGCGGCGTACCGACGGCGATGCCTGAGCGCGTGATTTGATCGCCGACAATACCGTCTAACACCCGCGCGATGCCAAAGTCGAGCATGAACGCCTGCGAACCCGAGAGCATGATGTTCTCGGGCTTAATGTCACGATGCAGCACCCCGTGTGCATGCGCATAGTCGATCGCCGCGGCGACGTGCGTTGCAATTCGTACGACATCATCAAACGGCAGTTGTATCTCGCGCGCGAGTCGAGCGCGCAACGTCTCGCCGAGCACGCGCGGCATGACGGCGTACGGTCGGCCGTTCACTTCGCCGTGGTTCAGCACGGCAACGAGGTGCGGATGCTGTAGCGATTGGACGATGGAGATCTCGCGCGCAAACCGCGCGGGCCAGTCGTCGTGAAGGACACCAGCGCGCAACCATTTAATCGCGACCTGCTGGCCGCTCTCGACATCCACCGCCGCGTAGACCACAGCGGTAGCTCCCTCGCCAAGGATTCCCTCGACGCGGTAATGCGGAAGGAACGCTTGCGCGACGCCTTCGTCCGTAAGGGGCATTTGCTACGGGGTGAAAAGACGGCCGGATTGTGATTTGCACAGTTCCAGCCGGGCAAACGTTAGGGGTGGGCTTTAACGCCGGCAAGTCGGGCTGGGGTTTCCCTGCGCACCAATTGCGAAATCGAAGTGCTTACAATCGATAGCTCGGGAAGATCTTCTGAATGCGAACGTTCGCCCTGAGCCGCCGTCCGAGAATCGCCGTCATGAGCCCCGGGCGGCGCTATCGTCGGTCACGCGAACAGACTGTGTAACGAGAGCGTGAAAGCGGGCAATACGTTTTCACCGTCGAGCGTGGACGATTCGGTAACCGTCGACTCATCACCGTCCGCCCGGTACGCGCGCGCGATGCGACGCGCGGGGTCAATGACCCACACAAGTGACGACCCGGCGTTCAGCCAATCAGCGACTTTCGTGAGCACTTCGCCGGGGCGATCGGTCGGCGACAGCACTTCGACGGCGAGATCCGGTGCGAGTTCGGCGAATCCTCGCTGGTCCGTTGGTGTGCGATGCCACGCGACGAATGCAACGTCTGGCGCGCGCACGGTGTCCGGATTGCGATGGAGCGTGAAGCCGGTTTCCGCTGCGAGCAGACGACCGAGCGGATTCGCCGCGGCGCGTTCCAATTGATCGCGCCGCAAGAAAAATCCGATTTCGATCGCGATACGCATGGCGATGTCGCCGTGCTGAAATCCCGCGGGCTCTCGTACGACGAGTTTGCCGCGAACGAGCTCACTGCGCATGCCGCGCGCGTCGTGGATGTGCAGCTGTTCGGCCGTCATCATGCTCGATGACGAGTCGGTAGACGATGGCATCGGCACCGGTCTCCGTGTCTGTCGCGTGTGAGTCATCGCGAGAGTCTACGATGCGGCGTCAGCGCGCCGTCATCACCCTGCACTGAAAAGCTAAGAGTAGAGGGTCGCCGAGTCTACATCTTGCAGCCACCGATCACGAACGGTAGTGGACATCGTTTTTCTTTGCACAACACGAATTGTGCGCCAGGAATCAACTTCGCGTCTGCTTCGACTGACTTCGGACCAACTTCGTCAAATTCTGCCGTCGTTGAA
>JANXUN010000285.1 GCA_025356185.1 Gemmatimonadaceae bacterium | reverse complement strand
CCGGTGATCGTGAAGTATCGTGACGACAAGACCGACGCGGCGACCGCACTTGAGGCGTGGCTCCGATAGACAATCTAACGTCGACCAATACGCAGTCATCCGTGCGGCTCGTGGTGCGCGGCGAAATTCGTGTGCCTGGTGACAAATCCATCAGTCACCGCGCGTTGATTTTCTCCGCGCTCGCCGTCGGACCCTCACGCATCGCGAACATTCTCGAATCAGCAGATGTGCAGGCTACCGCGCGCGCACTGCGCATGATGGGTGTGCCAATTCCGCCGCTCGGTCGCATGGTCACCGTGTCCGGCATCGGCGCTGCAGCCATGCACTCGCCGCCACAGGCGGTAGACTGTGGCAACAGTGGCACGACGACACGACTCCTCTCCGGCATGCTCGCCGGACTCGACGGACGTTCCGCGCGACTCGAAGGTGACGAAAGTCTGAGCGCGCGACCGATGCGACGCGTTGCGGCACCGCTGCGCGCGATGGGCGCGCGCGTCGAGTTTGAAGGCGCCGAAGGACACGAAGGGCTGCCCATGCGAGTGCACGGACACGCCCTGACGTCGTTATCGTGGGATAACGCACACGCGAGTGCACAGGTCAAGGGTGCCGTGCTGCTCGCGGGACTCGTGTCTGGCGTTGCTGTTCACGTGCGCGAACCGTCACGCTCGCGCGATCACACCGAGCGGATGTTACGGGCGCGGGGCGTCGAGTTGGACACAACGGAAACCACCGTGACGTTGCACGCGGCTCAACGCCTGCAGTCGCTCGATGTCGAGGTCCCGGCCGATCCATCATCCGCAACATTTTTTGCTGCACTTGCCGCTCTTGCCGATGAAAGCGAACTGCGACTCACGCACGTCTGTCTCAATCCAACCCGCACCGGCGCGTTCGACGTGCTGCAACGCATGGGTGTTCCGTTGCGATTCGCTGATACCCAGATGAGTGGCGGCGAAACGATTGGCACCGTCATTGCAAGCGCTGGCGATTTATGTGCGACGCGCATCGGCGGCGATGAAATTCCGCGCTGCATAGACGAGTTGCCGATGATCGCCTGTCTCGCGACGCGTGCAATCGGTGACACCATCATCGCCGACGCGCACGAACTGCGCGTGAAGGAAAGCGATCGCATCGCGGCGGTCGTGAACAATTTGCGCACGCTCGGCGCTGATGTCGAAGAGTTCCCCGACGGCATGCGAATCACCGGGTCCAACACCCCGCTACGCGGTCATGTGATCACGCAGGGCGATCATCGACTAGCGATGGCATTCGGCATTCTCGCCGCGCTTCCCGGCAACGAGATTACCATCGATGACCCGGATTGTGTCGCCGTGTCGTTTCCGACCTTTTGGCATGATCTCGCGCGCCTCGCGCAAACGCACGAGCAAGCGACGATGCGCACGTTCACAGTCATCGCAATCGATGGACCCGCGGCATCGGGCAAGAGTTCGACCGCGCAATGGGTTGCCGAGCAACTCGGCGTGCGCCATGTGGACTCTGGCGCGTTCTATCGCGCGGTCACCTATCTGGCGTTGCAATCTCTCGGGGCGCCCGAGACATGGTCCGAGCAAGCCGTCGTCAGCGTGTGCTCGCGCATCGACCAGCGATTCACGGATCGTTCAGTGTTGCCATTGATCGACGGTGCCGTGGCCGACGACGTACTGCGCGATGCCGCCGTCACGCGCCATGTGTCGCGGGTCGCACAGATGTCGCTCATTCGTCATTGGGTGAATGCGCAGGTCCGTCGCGCCGCAACCATGTCGTCCGTCGTGGTGGACGGACGCGATATCGGCACCGCCGTGTTTCCCAACGCGTCGCTCAAGGTGTTTCTTATCGCGGACCCGTGGGAACGCGCCCGACGGCGGCTTGTTCAGCGTCTAGGAAGACTGCCGGTCGACCACGAAATCGCCCTGGAAACCGAGGCACTCGTCGCCCGAGACGCGCTCGATGCGACCCAAAGCGTGCCGGCGCGCGATGCCATCACGATCGACACCACTGCGCTGACCCAGGAAGAGCAGGTGGACCGAATCGTTGCCCTAGCCCGAGCGGCTCAACACTAGCGCCACGGGGTCGCGGCTGGCGGCGTTGACCCGACAACCCAAATCCCCTATGTTTGATGGTTCCGGCATTTTCGACCGGAGACGCGCTTTGGCGCGACCATCACCCCTTCTCGGCGCGGCGAGTGCAGTACCGCGATTTGGAGACTTCTACACTCATGAGCAGCGACACCACACCTGATTTTGCGACTTTGCTGGCGATGGAAGACGGCGATGATGCCGGCCACAGCAAGTTAACGCCGCGCGAAAAGCGCGACCTGCAGAAGAGCCAGCTGCGCCCTCTGGCCAACCGCCGCCCCGAGCTCTACGAAGAGGACGAGTTTACGTCCGATGAGTACGAGCGCATGCTCGAGCTGTACAACGGTACGCTCGCATCGATCGAAGAAGGCGAAATCGTCAAAGCGACGGTCCTTGAAATTCGCGAGAACTTGGTCGTGCTCGACATCGGATTCAAATCCGAAGGCACGATTCCGCTCGAAGAATTCAAGGATATGCCCGAGCTCAAAGCCGGCGACGAAGTCGAAGTGCTCCTTGAGCACCTCGAAGACGCCGAAGGCTCTGTCGTTCTGTCCAAGAAGAAAGCCGACTTCATGCGCGTGTGGGAACGCATCCGCGTTGCCTACGAAAGCGACATGCCGGTCGAAGGCACGCTCGTCAAAAAGATCAAGGGTGGCGTGGTCGTCGACCTTATGGGCGTCGATGCATTCCTTCCGGGCTCGCAGATCGCACTGCGTCGCGTACCCAATATCGACGAGCTGCTCGGACAGAAGTACGAATTCAAAATCATCAAACTCAACAAGCGTCGCCGCAACATCGTGGTGTCGCGTCGTGTGATTCTCGAGGGCGAACGCGCTGGAAAGCGCGAAAAGCTCATGAAGGAGCTCGCGAAGGATCAGGTGCGCAAAGGCGTCGTCAAAAACATCACGGACTTCGGTGCATTTATCGATCTCGGTGGCGTCGACGGCTTGTTGCACATCACCGACATGTCGTGGGGCCGCATTTCGCATCCGAGCGAAATGGTGCAGATCGGCATGGAGCTTGAGATCAAGGTTCTTGATATCGATTGGGAACGCGAGCGCATTTCGCTCGGACTCAAGCAGCTCCAGTCGTATCCGTGGAAAGACGTTGCTGCCAAGTATCCCGTCGGCACACGCGTCAACGGAAAGGTTGTGTCCATCACGAACTACGGCGCGTTCATCGAGCTCGAGCCGGGCATCGAAGGACTCGTGCACATCAGCGAAATGAGCTGGACGCGCAATGTGCGTCACCCAAGCAAGATCGTGAGCATTGGCGAAGCGATCGAAGCGGTGGTGCTCAAGGTCGACGAGACGGAAGAAAAGATTTCGTTGGGTATGAAACAGACCGAGCAAGATCCGTGGGTGATCCTGCCGCTCAAGTACCCGGTCGGCACGCGCATCAACGGCAAGGTTCGCAACCTCACCAGCTTTGGTGCGTTTGTCGAAATCGAACCGGGTATCGACGGACTCATTCACATCTCCGATATGTCCTGGACCAAGCGCGTCCAGCATCCGTCGGAAGTCGTGAAGAAGGGCGACGCAGTCGACGTAGTGATCCTCAACATCGACAGCGAAAACAAGCGTATCTCGCTCGGACTCAAGCAGGCCGAAGAAGATCCGTGGCTCAAGATTGGTGAGACCTACCCGGTCGGCACCGAACTCCCGGGCTCCGTGGTTCGCCTGATGGACAAGGGTGTGGTCGTCGACCTCGGCAACGATATCGAAGGCTTCGTGCCTGTCAGCCAGCTCAACCCCGAAGGCACGGTCACGAATCCCGCAGACTTTACGTGGGAAACGATGAACCTTGTGATGCGTGTGCTCGAAGTCGATCCGATCCATCGCCGCATTGTGCTCGCGGTGACGTCGATACCGGCCGAACAGCCGCCTAAGCCCGACACGCCAAGCAAGGTGCACAGCTCCGAAGACGAACTCGGTCTGTAATACGCCCTGCAGTGCATGCTGAACATCAAAGGCCCCGCCGAGTAAACCGGCGGGGCCTTTGTCGTCGTAACCACCTTGCTGTTTACGCGTTCTTGCGGCGACGCGAGATCAATCCGAGTCCGGCGAGACCCGCGGCCATCAGTGCGTAAGTCGAAGGCTCAGGAACTATGCTGCCGGGCGTTCCGGGCTGTACGTCTCCGAGAACTTGCGGAGGAATCAAGCGAAGGCTCGCGTACACGTCTCCGGTGCTGTAGCCGTTCTCAGGTGTGTCGAAGCCGCCGACTACCGTTTGCCCCTGCTTCACAGAAAAGAGCGACAGTCCGTACTGAAAGCCGTTGTACAGAAAGGCAGTCTCGGCTCCTGGGAGTGCGAAGAGCGCATCGTACGAGCCCGGTGACTGGACTTCAAGGTTTGCAATCCCCATCGAAACGGACTGTGAGGTCGAGAGCGGCATGTTTCCAATACCCAATCCATTCGCATCGAGTTGGAATGCCATGTTGAGCGAGGTGCTCCCCAGCACCCGCGCGTCGCTTGGGACTGGCATGTTCATGTGGGCGAGCGTGCCGACCTTCCATGTCGTGGGTCCCAACGTCGGATCCAACGTCGTGTAGCTGCAGCCGCTACACCCTGATCCGGCGTCAGACATATACCCGCCCATGCCGCTCGTCGGCGTGAACTGGAAGTATGAACGATCCCACGGATTGGAGTTGTTAGCGCCCCACGATAGTGTCGCGCCGCCACCAGACGACGAGTTGTTCCAGCCATTTCCGACGTTCGACTGCCAGACGACGCTGTTAAAGCTGCTTGTGAGGCCATACCACCGAAGATCTTGCGCCTCAGCAACTTGACTGGCCGAGAGCAGAGTTACGCCGCCGATTAAAGCGAGTGTGAAGCGTCGCATTGCTGTATCCGTGAATGGGTTCGCGACCGAGTCGCGCGAGTCCTACGTTCAACCTCATCTATTGGAAGTCCCGTGCCAGCGGCGAGCCGGACCGTAAATCGTAATTTTGAAGGAAAATAAGCGGACACATCACTGTAGAACGTTTACAGGCAAGCACTTAACGAATCAGGGCGATCTTAATCGGTTTTTGAGCGTACTCGGGACCATGTCCTCGCTGTGGTGGCAGCGCTACAGAAGTTGCGCTTACTGTTGCGTCCGCTACGGCTTCACGAAAGCGAGGACTTGTTCTGCGCGCGAGCAAAAAAAGGGTGCGGCGTCTGCCGCACCCCCAATCTCGCCTGCCACCACCCCTGAATAGTCAGTCACCGCGCCAAACTGGAGTCAGACTCGTCCCACCAGCAAGCTCCCTTTGTCTCCCTGTTTATTGTCGGTTCTGCCCAGTTCACGGGACTGGTCGCGAGACCGTCGAAAAGCGACGACCATCAGCATTGAGAAACTTCCCGTGAGTACCAGAGTGACGAGTACAACGCGGAATGAAATGGACTGAAAAGAATTAGTCTGTTGCGTTGAA
>JANXUN010000223.1 GCA_025356185.1 Gemmatimonadaceae bacterium | reverse complement strand
ACGCGACGCGATCGCCGCCAAGACAGTCTCCGGCGCCGAGATCGCAAAGTCCGCACGGTGATGCTCACCCACGCCAAAAAAATCGATACCGACAGCGTCGGCGAGAACGCCCTCTTCGACCACGTTGCGCAGCACCTGCGCGTGAGACTGCACGTTGCCGGCGACATCACGTGTGATGTCGCCGAAGGTGTCGATGCCGAGTTGGATCGCGTGTGTGGACATCGGGCGTGCGGACGAATGACTCGAGGGGACAACGGGGATCGAACATCGAAGTCTATAAGCGCGCCGCCGAATTTTCCCCATATGCACCACTTATAAGCCATTTGATTGTAGCCGACGATCCTTACCGTTAGGGCGTCAACATCCGTACTGCCGCGGTACGCGAGGGGCTTTTCAAAGCTGGCGATCCCATCATCTACGTGGATTCAGCAACACTTTCGTGCAATGGGCATTGATGGTGGGAGGGTTTGACAGAGCATCATCGACGTCGCGAGCCCGCGCACCCGTGACGCTCGCTGGGCCTGCAGCAAAACGTGTTACGCCGTGTAGCCGCCGAAGACAGCAGATTTAAGAGGCGCGAAAAGCGCGACATTGACTGACGATTGACACTGGTTTTGTGTTGCACGATATTTGTGTAGTGAAAAACGTGACCATAACCCTCGACGAAGACGTCGCCCGGTGGGCTCGTATCCGTGCCGCCGAGCTCGACACGAGCGTCTCGCGCATGCTCGGCGAACTCTTGCGAGAACAAATGGTCCGCCACGTCACCTATCAAACGGAAATGCAGCAATACCTCGTTCGCGAGCCACGCCCCATCAGCGAACCTGGGTCGCTCTATCCCAAACGCGCAGAGCTGTATGATCGCTAGTCGGCGCGAGGCAATTTTCGTCGACACCAACGTGTTGGTCTACGCAATCGATTCGGCAACTGGCGAACGTCATCGCACAGCGCGGAACTGGATCGACTCACTGTGGCGCAGTCAACGAGGACGCGTGAGCCTGCAAGTCATGCAGGAGTTTTACAACACGATCACGCGCAAACTGCGTCCCGGATTGTCGCCCGCAGAGGCGCAGAAGGAAGTACGTGCGTTTCTGCCGTGGTCGCCATTGGAAATATCCACGTCGATTCTAGAGCAGGCATGGTTTTACGAAACACGATTTCAACTCTCGTTTTGGGACGCGCTGATTGTGTCCAGCGCGCGCGCTGCAGACTGTCGATTTCTCCTCACCGAAGATCTTCAGGACGGTCAGGAGTTTGACGGACTCAAGGTGCTCAGTCCATTTCGTCTAGGGCCTGACAGCATGTAGGCAGCGGATGCAAAACTGGGATCGCGCGTGATGAGACGACGCTGATCCTCACATCGCATTCTTGTTCAGCAACTTTGCAAGAAATTCCGGCGCAAAGTCAGCGCCGTTCGGCCACGCAATCGTGCGAGTCACTGGATCGATGGCGACACGCACAAATACGTGAGGATCACGCAGTGGATAAAACACTGCGCCAGTGAGTTCGGCACTGAGATCAACTTCGCCTTGGCGGCCGTCGTCGAGACAAAGCCAGAGTCGATAGTTGTCGAGCGCTCGGACAGCAGTAACGTGAAGCATCGGAAGTGTGCCTGTCTTGCGGACGATACGCAAAGCTACTCCAGTGGAGCAATTTGTTCGAGGGGCATCCTCTCCAGAGCGTTTTGCCAATTCGCCATCAATTCTGACCTACGTAGCTCCGACCACTCGAGTACGTGACGTAGCGCGCGATGCGGAAATCGCCCCATCACAACTCCGTCGTTGATTCCGACGCTAATTTCGTAGTCGCCGTAAATCGCGTGAAAGTGCGGTGGTTCGTGATCGCGATAGAGAATCGCGATGAAGATTCCGAGAAAGCGGCTGACAATGGGCACATTCTTAGCGTAGTCAGTGCGGACGCGAGTGATGTGATCTCTTTGTTGCGAGACTAATCGTTCCAGCGACGAACCTGCAGGTTTCGTGACTGCGCAAGAAGCCGGCGGCGAGCATCATGCTCGCCGCCGGCCAC
>JANXUN010000220.1 GCA_025356185.1 Gemmatimonadaceae bacterium | reverse complement strand
TCCAGAGCCACCGCCGCACGGATCCGTGCCATCGTGCGCGGAGGGCGGCGTGCTTGGCGTGTTGCCGGGACTGGTCGGCACGATTCAGGCGACGGAAGCGATCAAAGTCTTGCTCGGCATTGGAGAAACGCTCGTAGGTCGGTTGCTGCTTATCGATGCGCTCACGATGCAGTTTCGGAGCGTGCGCATCAAGCGTGATCTGTCGTGTCCGATGTGTGGCACGCGCACGATCAGTTCACTGATTGATTACGACGCATTTTGCGGGGTGACAGCGATGGTTGGCGATAGTGAAGCACATGCGGACATCACACCTGCGCAGTTACGTGAACGATTGTTGCGCGGTGACGATTTTGATTTGATAGACGTACGGGAGCCGCACGAGTGGGCGCAGCAGCACATCGATGGCGCACGTTTGATTCCGTTGGCCACGTTACCTGCGACAATCGCACAGCTCGATACGTCGCGCGAGATCGTCGTGATGTGTCGCAGCGGTGCGCGCAGCGCGAACGCGGCGCAACAGTTACGCGATGCGGGTTTTGCGCGAGTCGCGAATTTGACGGGAGGCATTCTGCGATGGAACGCCGACACGCAGGACGCGTAGCAGCGCGCGTCGTAGCGACGCGACGACTCGACGCGACTCTCAGGTCACAACGCGTCGGCACGCGCGTCGTCGGCACACGCGTCGTCGGCACGCGCTTCGTCGGCACGCGCGTCGCGAGTGCTCTGTGGTTGGCCGCGCTTGCAGTCGTGAGCGTCGCTGCTCGTCCGCTCTCGCAAGATTCATCGCCGACGATTCGGCGGACGGAATTCGGCGTTCCACACATCACGGCCAGCGATTTTCGCGGCATTGGCGTTGGATTGGGCTACGCGCAAACGGAAGATTACGGTGAGCGCGTGGTGCGCGGCCTCGTACGTGAAAAAGGATGGATGGGTCGGACATTTGGAAAAGACAGCATGGCGTCCGATTTTGCCGCGCAATTGGTCCAGCAACGCGTTGAGGAGACGTATCATCTGCTTGATGCAGACACGCGAGAGATGTACGAAGGTTTCGCCGAAGGGGTGAATCGGTTTATTCGCGCGAATCCAGCAAAGCTGCCATCGTGGGCGCGACCGGTGTTTACGGGGCACGATGTCGCGGCAGGCGATATCGGTTCGGCGGGAATCGCTGCAGCGACGCGCTTGGTGCAACGTCGACTAAAAGCCGATTCGGCGCGCGGAGGTAGCGGTGGCGACAGTGGTGGTTACGGCTCTAACGCGCGTGATTTGTATGGTGACGTCGGCGAGCGCGCGGACTCAATCGCTGCGGCCGTCGCGCGAGCGCACAGCGATGATGGGTCGAACGCGTGGGCGTTGGCGCCAAGTCGCACCAAGTCGGGACGCGCAATTCTGTTGCGCAATCCGCACTTGTCGTGGACGGCAGGATATTGGGAAGCGCATGTAACCGTACCCGGCAAGTTGGATTTTTACGGCGACTTTCGTATTGGCAGTGCTTTTTCTGTTGTCGGCGGATTCAACAGGGATTTAGGATGGGCGACGACCAACAACGCGCCCGATCTTGATGAAGTGTACGAACTTGATGTCGACCCGAATGCGGCCGATCATTACCTGTTTGACGGTGCGAGCGTTGCACTCCGTACGCAGACTGCGACGGTGGAGTATTCGACACCGACGGGCATGGCGAGGGAAAGCAAATCGTATCTGACGACGCCGTTGGGGCCGATGGTGTATCGTACGCCCAAAAAGATTTACATCGTGCGATCAGGGTCCGACGGCGAGTATCGCGCGGGCGCGCAATTTTTGGCGATGATGCGCGCACGGAATCTGGCTGAGTGGAAGGCGGCGTTGGCGATGCGTGCGCGAGCGACTTCCAACCTCACGTACGCTGATCGCGCGGGAAACATCTTGACGATTTGGATGGCGAGTTTGCCGCACATTCCGCATGCGGCCACGCACGACTCGTTGTTCACGCCAGCGCACACCAGTGCGGATATTTGGACGACGCTGCTGCCGTTAGACCGATTGCCACAGACGTTGAATCCACGCGGCGGTTATGTCCACAACGAGAACGACGCGCCGCACTACGCAAATCTCAACGCCGTACTCGATACCGCGAAGTATCCGGACAACGTCGAGCGAGGTCCCTTAGGGCTACGCAGTCAGCATGCGCTGCAGTTGATCGGCGGGTCGCGCACGTTTTCGTTGGAAGACGTGATTGTCACCAAGCACAGTATGCGCATGCTGCTGGCGGATCGCGTGAAAGCAGATTTGTTGGCGGCAGTTCGCATGCGCGGCACTAGCGACAGCGTGTTGGCGCGTGCCGCGGACATTCTCGCGCGGTGGGACAATACTGTGGCGCCAACGAGTCGCGGTGGCGTGTTGTTTGAGTCGTGGTGGAGGCGCTACGCGAACCTCGCGAAGGATTCTGCATATGCAGAAAAGTGGCGGATCGAAAAATTGACAAGCACGCCGCGTGGAATCGGTGCGTCGTTGCTCGCGGTGCAATCGCTTGCGTGGGCAATGGGCGACGTCGCAAGAAAGTACGGCGCTTCCGACGTTGCGTGGGGCGACGTACATCGTGTGCGCCGAGGATCGGTCGATGTTCCTGTCGGGGGGTGCACTGGTGCACTCGGATGCTTTCGCGTGTTGCAATACGAAGAAGCGCCAGACGGAAAACTTATTGCGAACGGCGGCGACGGGTGGGTGTTAGCCGTGGAGTTTGGTGCAACGCGGCCGCGCGCCTACTCGATCCTCGCGTATGGTGAAAGCGCCGACAGTGCGTCGACGAATTATTCCGATCAGGCCGCGATGTTTGCCAAGGGGACGTTCAAGCCGGTATGGTGGACGACAAAAGAAGTCGAAGCG
>JANXUN010000201.1 GCA_025356185.1 Gemmatimonadaceae bacterium | reverse complement strand
AAAAACGTCAGCCGCCACCGCGACGCTCAAACGATGAGGACCCACCGTTCGATCGCCGGTAATGGACGTGCGAATCACTCCACCCGGTCGAAAATCTGCCGACGGCGCACCCGCGACCAACGCCGCCACGGGGGAGTAGCTGCCACGGTACTCGTACGATCCGCCCATAGCGACCGCCCACTCGCCCAACCGCCGCGCCGCCACCAACCCAAGCGTTCCACTTGCACCGGCACCCACTGGCGTGCTTCCGAGTCCGAGCGCCGGCGCCGCCATAATGCGTAAGACACCGAATTGCTGCGTGCTAAGCGATGTGTGTCCGGTTGGCACGTTCACACCGCCGGTAAACACCAACAGATCGCTTATCAACGTTCCGGTCGCGCGAATGCGTACGTCGCTAAACCCCGACAACGTTGCCGTTTGGTTATCGCCGCTCTTCCCTGCATCGCCATACGAAACTGTCGCTGACGCGAACAATGCCGTGAGATCTACACGCCACGCATCGTTCAACGCCCATGCGGTCGTGATCGGTGCAGAAAACTGATGCAAGCTTTTTACTCGCACCGAGTCGAGCCCGACGAAGTTGTATTGCCGAAGCCCCTGTCCGCCGAACGAAACGAATTCACCAGACGCACCGACGCCGGCAGACTGCTGTCCGACCAAGCGTTCTTGCGCCCACAGTCGCGATGTGCCAAGGCAGAGAACAAGCAACGCACCGATGACGGATGACAGTCGCCGTGCGCTCACCACACACGAAGCGCTACGAACGTGCCACCTAGCGTCGAGTGATGCCATCACGGCCGATTAATTGTGAGCACAACCGTCACAATCGAACTGGGGAACGACGGATCACCTGCGCCCCCCGACGGACGTGACAGCGATGTCAAAATATCAATCGGTCGATTTACACGATCGACAGTGCCGTTGATCGGTGCGTCGATTGCACGCATGCCGGGCAACACTGACGGACCCTCGGCCGATCGGCGCGCTTCCGTGCGCACCGATTGCGCACGATCGCGCGCTTGCTGAAATGACGGATCGACGGTCGCTGCCTTTTCAAATTCATCGATTGCACGACGACGATCGCCGAGCAAGTCTGCTTGCACGCCGCGACCGTATGCGTTGAGCGCGGCGAGTGATGTGGTGGGATATGCGTCGATCAACGCACGCTCTGCTGGCGTCAGCGCGACGCCGAGTGCATCGAACAAGCGAAACGCCAACGCTTTTTCTGCGGCTAACACATCGACGATAGGAGCACGCGCATCGAGCGCTGCATCGAGCACGCCGGTCTGCACGTCCGCCACGCGCAATGAGAGACGCACTTGTCCGCTGCCTAGCGTGTCGACCGATCCGAGCACGAGTCGACGCGCGCTCATAAGTTTTCCTGCGCGCGGCGCCGTCGCGGAATCGATGCGCCCAGTCTTCGCGAGATCGAGTTCGCGCAACACTTCGGTAAGTCGTGATCGCTCGACGAGCGTCACGCGCGCACTGCGAGATAAATCGGTTGTGAGCAAATCAGCGATGGCAAATCCGAGCGCGGAAACACCTTCAGTTTTCGCGAGCAATTGAAACGGCGGAATTCCGATCGCCGATGATGACGCGCCGCTGGCCTGCTCACGCGCCACGGCGGCAGCGAGCGATGAATCCGCGCCGCCTCGCACTGCGACGGTTTGAGTACGCGGGCTCGTGCCCGTCGTGGCGCACGCCGTAGAGAGAAGCACGGCTGCGAGCAGCCAACTTAAACCGAGTTTCACGGGATCGGTCAAAAGGGTACACCTGAGCGCTGGCGATTTGGCCTGCCATCGCGAATGAAAACTGCGGTTACGATACGATAGCGTCAAGAAATTTCTGCGATGCACTTGCAGCGGAAAACCCACAGCGCTGCGGCGCCCACGCCACATGTCGCAGATCACAAATCAGATCGCTCGGCGAGCTGAAGTATAAGAATCGTGGTTCGCGACACCAACTAGGCGAAAGTTGCCGAGCCGAGCTGTTGGAACGTTTCGTGCTCCAGTGGTAAGGACGAGAGAGAAGCATAGCTAGCTTCGACTGCGTCCTCTGGTAGACTTCTCCTTCCCCTGACCCTTTCCTGCGAATCGTGTTCCGTCGTCTCGCTCTCGCATCCTCGTTCTGCTTCGCGGTCGCCACTCAGGCGACGGCGCAGGGCGTATGCGGGACGCTTTCGCCGATTGCAGGAAGGCTGCGAGGCTCGGCGACGGGGTTTCTAACTCCGAGCGCGGCATTCTCGTTTGAGACGCCCGGCGCGCCGACGCCACCAACCTCGACGGCTGGGACATACTCGCAAAATGGCATCACCGTTACGCCGACCGCTCTGTATCTCGGTCACGCCAACACGTCGCCGTACGTCGGATATCCGTTCACGTCAGATGCGCTTTATAACTTTCCGAGCTTCGAATTCACGAACCTGTTAGTTGGATTCTCATTCAACACTTTGCTCACAGGTGTGGCGTTCAATTTTGCCCTCACGACTGGCAACGCGCTGTTCACAGTCTGGAACAGCGCTGACGTAAATCAATTCGCGACACTAGCAACCACGGCTGCCGACGTGAATCCCGCTTGCTGGTGGGGATTTCAGTTTACCACTGGGTCGTTTGATCGCTTGTCGATCGCGTTGAACACAAGCAATGCGTCGATGGCGCTCGACAGCTTGCAGGTCGTCAAGCTCAGCACCGTCACGACGCCGGAGCCATCGACGGTCGCGTTGAC
>JANXUN010000195.1 GCA_025356185.1 Gemmatimonadaceae bacterium | reverse complement strand
GCCGCCGTTCGCGGCCGCACCGTGCGCGCCGCTGTCCGGCTTGTCGCTCGGTGCGCTGCCATCGGCGAGGCGGCGTACGGTTGCCAACAGCTCGCCCAACCGTTCTGCCGCAACAGCGTGTGCGCGTTGTGTTCGCGCTCGTTCAAACGCCGCGCGAAAGCGATCCGCATCAACGGGTTTGAGCACGTAATCCACCGCGTGCACATCAAACGCGCGTTGCGCGTGTTCGTCGTACGCCGTGATGAACAACACCATCGGTACCGTTTGTCCGTCTAACTCCTGCAGCACGCCGAACCCATCGAGTTCGGGCATTTGCACGTCGAGACACACGAGATCGGGTTGCAGCTCGCGAATCATGGTCACAGCTTCGCGACCCGTCTCCGCTTCGCCCACAATCTCCACGTCCGGCTCGCTTTGCAGCAAACGCCGCACGCGCTGACGCGCCAACGCTTCATCATCTACGATCAACACGCGCATTGTGCTTCCTCCAAAGACTCGCGGTCCGTCCGTCGTTGGCGCAGCTTGAACGGGCGCCTAGGTGACGCCACGATTACCGTTCATCACACATCGTAGCTACTCCGCTCGAAGAAAAAAGTGCTCCAACATCACAAAGTTTTTTGCGGAAAATCGGCATCGTCCCGTGCCCCCGCATCCTGTCACGCTCTAAGACGCTTCCTTCCATCGATATGGTTGCTTCGTCCCAATCATTAACACTTGCAGATGAAGGGGCCCGACTTCGCGTAATCACCCGAATTGGCTTCGCGCTGGTCTGGCTGATCCCGGGAACGCTGGCCGCGCTGCAGCTGTCGGTCTTTGGCGACGCGCTGGGAACGCACTATTCGCTCGGCCTCGCGCTGGTGTGGCAGGGCGGCGCATGGCTCCTCTGGAGCGTATGGTCGCAAGTCATTTTGAGTTTGGTAGACCGGATTCGCTTAGGTGGCGACCGACTGTGGACGTGGATCGCCGTGCATGTGCTGGCGACGCTTGTCACCTGCGGCGTGAATGTGCTCGCGATCGCGTGGCTCGATCACCAATTCTCGGCGATTGGGCAGGTCACCAGCTACGCGCTGTCGGTGCGTTTGGTGTTGGTCAATCACCTCGACTTTCAAGTTGTGCTGTATTGGGCGGTACTTGGTGCCGCGTACATGGTGGAGTTCGTTCGACGCTATCGCGAGCGTGACCGCGCCGCCGTCGAACTCGAACAGAAGCTCGCGCTCACGCAACTGGACGCACTGCGCATGCAGCTCAATCCGCACTTTTTGTTTAACGCGCTGAATTCGGTGGCGGAATTGATGGAGATGGACGTGCGAGAAGCGCAACGCGCGCTCACGCGGGTCAGTGATCTGTTGCGACTGTCGTTGCGCAGCGCGGCCTCGTCAACCATTCCGCTGTGGCAGGAGATCGAACTGGTCGAGCTGTATTTGCAGATTGCGCGTGTGCGCTACGGCGATGGACTCGTCGTGGATCTCGAAGTCGATTCGGCGGCAGTCGATGTGGATGTGCCGAGTTTTCTCTTGCAACCGCTCGTCGAGAATGCGCTGAAGCACGGGCTCGCGCCGGGACACCCCGATCAAGCCATCTTGGTGAGCGCCACGCGTGTCGGCGACACATTGGTGCTCGTCGTCGAGGACAACGGCAAGGGACTTGATGGCTTGCTCACCACGAGCGGACGGTTTCTCGCAGCACGGCCACACTTAGACGGACTGGGCATTGGACTCACCAATACGCGTTCGCGACTCACCATGCTGTACGGCGATCGCTACGCGTTTCTCATGAGCAATCATGCCGGCGGCGGCTGCCGCGTCGAGATTCGATTGCCGTTGGACTAGTTCTCGGCGCGCGCAGCGCGTGCGCTACGCATCGTGAATCAACGCGTCGACTTCAATCTCGACGAGCATTGCTGGATCGACGAGCGCACTCACCTGTACAAGCGTTGATGCCGGGCGAATATGACCGAAAACCGCGCCGTGCGCGCTGCCAATCGCTTCCCAGTGCGCCACGTCAAGCACAAAGATGCGTGTCCGCACCACGTGTTCAAATCGCGCACCAGCTCGTTCAAGTGCACGACCGATATTGGCGAGAACCTGCACCGCTTGCGCATGCGGATCGCCAATACCGACCACGTCGCCTGCCTCGTTCGTGGCCGTTGTTCCCGCGACAAACACGTGTGGACCGACGCGAACCGCGCGCGAGTAGCCCACAATTGGTTCCCAAGGCGTTCCCGTGGCATAGACGTGACGTTGCATCGCTCGATTCCTCGCTAGGCCGCTGCCGGCTGTTGTATTTTGCAGAATGACTCGACCACTGACTTCGCGCGTGCGCATGAGGGGCCTTTGCGCAGCCTCGGCGACGCTGTTCGCGTTGCTGCCTGTGAATCTGATGGCGTGGGGCGATGCGGGACACCGCTTGATTGGTCTCGCCGCGGCGCAAAAACTCCCCGCCGACATGCCGGCGTTCTTCCGGGCGGCAGCAGATCAACTCTCCTACCTCAATCCGGAGCCCGACCGTTGGAAGGATCGCGCGGAACGCGCGATTGATCCCGCGCTTGAAGGGGGCACGTCGTCCGATCACTACGTCGACATGGACCTGGTGTCGCCTACGGTTCTTAAGGCCGCACTCGCGGCACCAAATCGATTTGCTTTTAGCGATACACTTCGCGCGGCCGGCTCCGCGGCGAACACCGTCGGACTGTTGCCGTTCGCGATGCTGGAACAAGCACAGCGACTCCGTGGAGACTTTCGCTTGTGGCGCATCGCCCCTGACGCGACGGTGCGCGGATGGATCGAAGCGCGCATCATCGACGACGCGGGACTGCTAGGACACTTTGTTGCGGACGGTTCCAATCCGCACCACACGACCAAGCATCACAACGGATGGGTCGGCGACAATCCCAAAGGCTACACCACAGACAATCGGTTTCACTCGCGATTTGAATCGGCGTACGTGCAGGCACACATGAAATTGCCGGATGTCCTCGCGGCGATGACGAATGCGCCGCGCACGCTTCCAACATTTCGCGAGTCGATCATCGCCTATTTGAACACGAGCTATTCGCAGCTCGATCGCTTGTACGAGCTTGATAAGATCTCGCCGTTTCAACCCGAGTCGACAACGCCAGAGCAGAAGACGTTCGCGGCCGCGCGATTAGCCGCAGGTGCGGAGATGTTGCGCGATGTGTGGTACACGGCGTGGGTGACGAGCGCGACGTCTGGAGCGAAGTAGTCGGACAACGGTGGCGCGACCTTCATCGCCCGCCGTGCCGCTGAACCAGCTCCACCAGTTCGTCCACCATCGCGTGCGAGCGTTCTCCGCCCGCGTGCATGGCGTCAGCGGCGCAGTGCTTGATGTGATTGCGTAACAGCTCGCGTCCCACGCTGCGCACCGCTTGCTCCACCGAGGCGACTTGCGTGAGAATGTCGGCGCAATAGCGATCTTCCTCGACCATCTTGTACAATCCGCGCACCTGCCCCTCGATGCGGCGCAAACGCGCCAGATTGCGTTTGCGAATGTGCGGATCAACGGCGATCGCGTGCGCGGGGTGTTTCGACTGCTGTTGTTCGTCAGACAAGGGCGACTCGGCGTAAGCGCAGACTGTTGGTGACGACGCTCACCGAGCTAAAAGCCATCGCAGCGCTCGCGAGCATGGGACTCAACATTACTCCAAACGACGGATACAACGCACCGGCGGCGATCGGAATACCGATCACGTTATAGACGAACGCCCAGAAGAGATTTTGTTTCATGGTGCGCATCGTGGCGCGAGACAGCGAAATCGCGTGTACGATACTCTGCAAATCGCCGCGCATCAGTACGACGTCTGCGGCCTGCCGCGCGACGTCGGTTCCGGTCCCAATTGCCATACCGACATCGGCCTGCGCGAGCGCCGGTGCATCGTTAACTCCGTCGCCTACCATTGCGACGATTCGTCCGTTCTGCTCGCGTTGCAATTGCCGAATGGCCGCGACCTTTCCCGCTGGCAACACATCGGCAACGACACGAGAAATACCGGCGGTACGCGCAATCGCGTTGGCGGTGCGCTCATTGTCACCGGTGAGCATCACGACATCGATTCCCATCGCCCGCAAAGCGGCAACGGCTCGCGACGCGGACACTTTGATCGGATCGGACACCGCAATCGCGCCTTGAAGTGCTCCATCAATGGCAACAAACAGCACCGACTGTCCCTCGTTCGTGACGCGCGCGACCTGCTCCGCCAGCGTGTCGACGGTGACTGAATGCGCGCTTAACAATGCCGCGCTTCCCACGACCACCTGACGCGCGTCAACGTCGCCGAGCACACCAAGTCCTGTGCGCGATTCAAAGTGCGTCGGGGTTACAATGGCAACGTTGTGCTCGCGTGCGTGACGCACAATCGCCTCTGCCAACGGATGTTCGCTCACGGATTCCAATGATGCGGCCGCGCGCAACATTTCATGTGTCGATGCGTCGCCCCCCGCCGTCATAATTTCCGACACAGACGGCCGTCCTTCGGTGAGCGTCCCCGTTTTATCAAGCACAACGGTTTGGATGTTACCCGCGCGCTGCAGCACGTCGCCACCTTTCATCAAGATGCCCAGCTGTGCCGCCTTACCGGTCGCCACCATGACCGCCGTCGGCACCGCTAACCCCATCGCGCATGGACACGCAATGATCATCACGGCCACGGACGCTGCCAACGCACGCATCCATGCTGCGTGTTCGGGGATCAACATCCATAGCGCAAATGTCACCGCCGACAGCACCAGCACAATCGGCACAAACACCGCCGAGACGCGATCGGCGAGAGCCTGAATTGGCGCACGAGTGCTTTGCGCGTCGCGCATGAGCGAGACGATCTGCGACAGCACGCTCGATGCACCGACCGTAGTGACTTGCATGCGAAATGCGCCCGTACCGTTGATCGTTCCGCCAATCACCGCTGCACCGATCTGTTTGTGCACCGGCATTGCTTCGCCGGTCATCATGGCTTCATCAACGGTGCTTTCACCATCCGTGACGAGACCGTCAACGGGAATGCGCTCCCCCGGGCGAACACTCACGATATCGCCGCGCGAAACGTGTGCCAGCGGCACATCGAGTTCGACACCGTCGCGCACGATGCGAGCGATCTTGGGCTGCAACTTGGTAAGCGCGCGCAGCGCAGACGTCGTACGCGTTTTTGCACGCGCTTCAAACGCGTTCCCCGTCAATACAAATGCGATGATGACAATGACCGCTTCGTAGTACACGTCGGGCATCACGCCGTGCGTGGCGAATCGTTCGGGCGACAGCGTGGCAATGACTGAATAGGCAAATGCCGATCCTGTTCCCAACGCGATCAATGTGTTCATGTCGCTGGCGCCGTGCCGCAGTGCCGCCCACGCGCGCACGTAAAAATGGCGACCGGCCCACGTCATGATGATCAACGCGAGCAGCATCTGCACCCACGCGGGCACCATCAGCGGCATCGCGACGAACATCACGAATGCGCCAACGACCGCGCTCACAATCGCTTTCAGTCGCAACGTGCGGAACTCGGCGAGATCGGCGGCATCGCGCGCCTCTGCGCCATCTACGACACTCTGGTCGGAAACAGGAAGCTCCGCGCCGTATCCCACATCGCGAATCGCGTCAACCAGCGTTTGCGGCGTCGTCGTATTCGCGTCGTACGTGACCATGGCGTCGTGCAACAACAAGTTCACGGCCGCATCATTCACGCCAACCTGTTTTTGGAGCGTGCGTTGTACGCGCGACTGGCACGCCGCGCACGTCATCCCCGACACGGGAATGCGAACCGTGTGCGTCGCGGTGCTCATACGTGATCAGCGAATACGAGCGTGCGTGAATGCTTCAATCAATGTGTGAAGAGAATCGTATACCCTTCGTCCTCGACGGCCTGCGAGAGTGCGCCGACGCTCGTTGCGCCCTCGTCATAGCGAACCTGCGCCGAGCCGACGGCAATCTCTTCAACCACTGCGCCCTGCACCGTCTCCAGCGCCTTTTTCACGGAAGCCACGCAATGGCCGCACGTCATTCCGCCGATCTTCATCGAAACAGTCGTCACCTGAACCTCACGAAGGGAGTTTTCCAACCGTCCATGAAGTGTACATATACCCCCCACCCCTATGTCAATGGCCCCAGTTCGAGCGAAGGGGTAAGATCTTGCATCAAGAATCCACCATATCATCCTCGGTCGTCGGCTTTCGGTCTCCCGTCTCCCGTCTCCCGTCTCCCGTTTCCCGTCTCCCGTCTCCCGTCTCCCGTCTCCCGCAGTTCGTCTTCCGTCTCCCTTCTCCCGCAGTTCGTCTTCCGTCTCCCTTCTCC
>JANXUN010000301.1 GCA_025356185.1 Gemmatimonadaceae bacterium | reverse complement strand
TCTCCAGCACACGGCGCGCGAGGACCTGCGCTTGCGCCGCGACGGCCTGCGCGTGCTGTGCGTTCGACATGGCAAGGAGTTCGGCACTCCAATCCCGCTTTTTCGCTCCAGTGGCCCCGCCAAAGCGATCGAACACCTCGTACATGAGTGCGTGGCGCAGCTCGACGTGGTCTTCGTTCGCCAGCACATACACGCCGAGCTTTCGGTCGGGGATGAGCCCAATGAGGGCACTCATCCCGTCAATGCTGCCAGTATGCATCGCCACCGCTTGCCCATTGTAGTCCTGAAGGAACCAGCCTAGCCCGTACAGGAAGAAGTGCGGCTTGGAGAGCACGAGGGCCGAATACGTGTTGGGATCTGCGATGGTTTGCGGCGACAACCACTGTCTGAACGTCGTGTCGCTCACCAGGCGCCGACCATCAACCCGCCCGCTATCGAGCACGAAGCGCATCCATCGCGCCATGTCGTTCACACTCGACCAAACGGAGCCGGCGGGAGCCACCGCATCGACCGAGCGATTGTGAATGACGTGCAGCGTGCCGTCGATCTCACCGTGGGGACTGGCCACGTTGGGTTGTCCCTCGGTAGCGGCGAGCCGCGTCACGGTGTGCTTCATGCCGAGGGGCGTCAGGATCCTCGATTCCACGAACGCGTTCCATGGCATGCCCGACACGGCGTGGACGATGTCGCCTGCAAGCGCGAACATGATGTTGTTGTAGACAAATCCCGAGCGGAACGGATAGGCGAGCGGTATCGTCGACGTGCGTCTGAAAATCTCATCGGAGCTGTAGTCGGCCCCGGTCCAGAGCAGGTCGGCGTTGCCGAGCCCCGTGCGATGCGTGAGGAGGTCGCGCACCGTGAGTTCACGCGTGACATACGGATCGGACAGACGGAAACCCGGTAAGTAATCGACAACGGGCGCGTCCCACCGCACCTTGCCCTCGTCGACGAGCATTCCAAGTGCCAGCGCGGTCATTGCCTTTGTCGTCGACCCGATCGCGAACCGCGTGTCAGCGTCGATCGGCTCCGGCTTGCCCAGCTCTCTGACGCCATATCCCTTGGCGAAAATCACCGTGTCATTTCTGACCACGGCGATGGCCAAACCGGTCGCCTTCCACGCCTTTACGGCCTTGCCAACGTCGGCGTCGAATTGAGCAACCGTCGCCGGTTGGGCCCGCAGGGCCGTTGCGGCAATCGTTGTCACGCCGAAGATCAGCGCGATACGGCTCGATCGAATGCATCGTAAAGACATGGCTGCGGCTTCGGATAGAGGTTGTACTGTCGCGTGTCTAGCGTGGCTTTGGCAGGCCACCCTTAACGCGATTAATCGGCGCCGGCCTCGGCTCGAACTTGAATGGATTTTTCTTCAGTGAGTCGAGGGCAATCTCGACCGCGCGCTCCAGCTGGCGGTCGTGACCGGCAATCATGTCGGCCGCCGTATTCTTGACTTCGACATCCGGCGGAATTCCTTCGTTCTCGATTGACCACTTTCCGTCGACGTCGTAGAACGCGAGGTCGGGTGCGGTCATTCCGCCACCGTCGATCGTCGCTGGTACACCAATGGTGCCGACAAGACCGCCCCACGTTCTGGTACCAACGAGCGGACCGACCCCGGCTTTCTTGAAGAAGTACGGCATCGCGTCACCGCCCGACCCTGCGGATTCATTTATCACCATCACTTTCGGACCATTAATGCCAACCATCGGCATCGCATACGTCTGCCCTGCTCGCTCGGCGAAATACCCCATAAACGGACGGCTAAGCTGTTCGACGATGTAGTCCGCGACGGTACCGCCCTGGTTATACCGCTCGTCGATGATGACACCCGCTTTGTCCTGTTGCGCGAAGAAGTACCGATTGAACGCCGAGTACCCGTTCGCTGAAGTATTCGGGACCCACACGTAGGCGAGCTTGCCACCAGACAGCTTGTCCACAAGTTGACGATTCCCGTCTACCCACGCTTGTGTCCTGATCGACTCGTCAGACGCGACCGGTACCACAGTCACTACGCGCGATCCGGCGTCCGATGGTGCGCTGTTCACGCGCAGTGTCGTCTGTCGACCCGCAGTGCCGATGAAGAGGCTGTACACATTCACCGTCGATGTGAGCGGTTGCCCGTTCACTTCGAGCAGGTAATCTCCAACCTTTACATTGAGACCAGGCACATCGAGCGGTGCGTGCAGTTGCGGATTCCACTGTCCGTTTTTGTATATGTGGCTGATTCGATAGCGGCCATTTTCCATCGTGAAATCAGCGGCAAGCAGCCCTACCGACTCGTGCTCCGTGTCGGGCACGTCACCCGGACCGCTTGTGTACGAGTGACCTACGGTCAGTTCGCCTCCGACGGACGCCATGAGATAGGCAAGGTCGTCGCGATGTTGCACGGACTTCAGCATTGGCTCGTACTTTTTGTAAATCGCGTCCCAATCGTTGCCGTGCATCTTCGCGTCGTAAAAGAACTCGCGCTGAAGCCGCCACATCTCCGTGAATATCTCGGTCCACTCTGCGTGCGGATCAATCATGGTTTGCATCGATGCCGTATTCAGCGCGCCGTCGCCAACCTTGGCTGGCTTTTCGGCAGACACGATTCCCCAGCTGCGGCCCGCGCGGTACAGCAACATCTTTCCGTTTTCAGATAGCGCGTAGGATTGAATCCCTGCGAGAATTGGAACCGTCTGTTCCGCGGCCACCTGATAGAGATACAACTGCAGACCGCCCCGCCCTTCCGCCGGGGCTGCCGTGTAGTAGAACGTGCCCGGTGCGCCAGCTGAAAGACTGGCATACACACCTGGTGGAATATTGAGCGGTACAATTCGACCGTCTATTCCGTCCAGCTCGATGTGAAACACCGAACTCGCAGCACTGCTCCTCGCACGATCCGGCGCGAGTGGAAGAGCGCTGCTGGAAGTTTCTTTTGCAATGTTAGGAGTTTCACGGGGCTTCGTTGCGGTGTTGGCATTCATGGTCGGCGCTGCAGCGCTGGAGTCTTTGGCCTCTTGTACCTTGGCGGCCTCCTCCTGCGAATGGGGCAGGCTTGGAGATGCGCCATCCGCGCTTAACACAACCGCATACACGCTGCGACTGTACGTCGCACCCATCGCCGTCATGTCTACCCACCCGCTCTTGAGCGCCCAGTCTGTGCTCGCGAGGAAGTAGAGATACTTGCCATCGCGATCGAACGCTGGTGAGATCGCGTCTGCCAATCCGTCGCCCAGTCGCCGTGTCGATGACGCAGCAGTCGAGTACAGAAAGATCGAACGCATATGACTCTGCAGCGACTTCGAATACGCCACCCATTTTGAATCCGGCGACCAAACAGCATCAAAGCTTCGGCCGGGCTCATCGTACGTGTCAGTATCAACGTTCGTAAAATGGCCGCTTGCAACATCAACAATGAACAGTTGCGCCTTGTTGTCGCGAATGAGCATGCGACGTCCATCGGGCGACCACTTGATCTCTGAAAAAAAAGCATGAGACGGCAACGCAATCACACGCGGCTTCGACGCTCCGGCCTGATCGCCAATCATCAGTTCGTATTCGCCACTGACGTCGGACAGCCACGCGATCTGTCCGCCATCTGGCGACCATGCAGGGCTACGTTCATGCGCATTGGAGCTGTGCGTGATGTTGCGGTAATCACTGCCCTTTGCTGACATCGTGAAGATGTCACCCCGAGCTTCGAACACGGCACGTATGCCCGTCGGAGAGAGACTCCCGTCCGCAATGAGCGCGCTGACATTCTTCATTTGCGGCTGCGCCCACGGAAAGCTTCCCGCGACGTTGACAACGACCTGATGAGACTGACCGGATTTCATATCCAGCAGGTGAACGTAGCCCGCCTGCTCGTACGCAACAACGCCCTGACCCGCCGACGCGCTCATGATGTCGAAGTCGGTGTGATGCGTCAGCTGCGTCAGCTTTTTGGTATCGAGATCGTAGCTGTAGAGATTGACCGTGTTATCACGATCCGACAGGAAATACACCGTGTTGCCCACCCACATTGGTTGCGTATCGTTGCTGTCCGTCCACGGCAGCGTCGTCTCGGAGTAATCGCTGAGGTTGACGATGTGTATGGGCTGCGTGCGCCCTCCGCGGTAGCGGCGCCACTGGCTGCCTTGATCCTCCGACCATGCGCCGGCGAGGAGTCCGACCGATAGCGGCTGGTACGCCATGCGCTTGCCATCAGCGGAGTAGCTGCCCGTAAACGCGCGCGGAAGCGGCATTTCGTCTGGCATTCCGCCCTGCACCGCCACGGTCCAGAGACGGAAGAACGCGTTGGCACCTGGTGTGGGAAGCGTGGCGCGACTCGACGCAAACAGCACGCGACGTCCGTCGGGTGTCCAGCCGCGGACGAAATCACCACCAGGATTGTACGTCAATCGGCGCGGCTCGCCTCCATTCGCTGGGACGACGTATACATCTGGATTGCCGCCAACGATTGCAGTGTACGCGATCCAGGCGCCGTCAGGCGAGAAGTATGGATTCGATTCGACCGAGGTGGTCGCCGTGATTCGCAGCGCCGGTCCACCAGTCCGAGACACAGTCCAGATGTCGCCCGCGTACTCGAAAGCAATCAAGCTGTTGCTGACACTGGGGCGCCGAAGCAGGCGCGTCCCATCGGCTTCGGCTATGGTGCTCAAGCCGACAGCAGCAACCGCGCTCGTCCTCAGCACGCTTGGCGAAGGCGCGCCTGGCACGTGTTGGGCTGGGATCGGACCGACACCAAGCATGAGCGCACAAATGCTTGTTGCTGTTGCAGCGAAAGTCGGCGCAAGCGGACGAGTCGGCCACGGCAATCGGGCGGTATACGAAGCGATTCGCGTCACGTAAATTTCGTCCGGTTCGAGGCGGTCCGGCGCCAAACGTCGACAAAAATGGTATACCGTATCTGTATGCCATCGGCGCCGCACTTCAATATGCGGCCAGCCTGCTCACTGTCAACCTTCATACAGCCGTGAACTCACCGCGGTAATTCGGAATAGCAGTCAACGGTCCAGCCACGGCCTCAGGAGGCTCGATATGGGTTGCCGGTTGCCAACGTAGCACAGGCCAACACTGCAACTGCGCAGGGGGACCACTCCCCCGGCTGCGAGCTACATTCGATCCGACAAAAAACGGGCCGTCAGCGCGCTGACGGCCCGTCCAGTCTTACCTCGTGCGATACGGGTGAGCTAAGGCTTGCCGGCAAGGGTGGGGTTGTTGATTCGTTCCACGTCAGGGAGCGGGAAGCATGCCTGCGCAGAATACGTTCCTCCAGTCGGGAAAGCCGTACCCGCGACAGGCAACACCGGCAAGCTGTAACGCCGCAGGTCACCGAGTCTGTGGCCCTCGAGAAAGAGCTCGCGTTTGCGCTCTTCGACGATTTGTGCCATGACGGTCGTCGCATTCAGCGGGCTTGGGTTGAATGCCGGCTGGCCGGCAGCGGTCTCCAGCGCGTTGATGATTGTGACCGCACCCGCAAGGTTGCCGGTCGCAACGTTATTCTCGGCAATGATGAGCTGAGCTTCCGAGTACTTGGCGATCGCCTGCAGTGAAGTCGCAGCCGCGTCCTTGTTTGGATACACGAGCGAGGTCTTGTTGTCAGAACCGAGCTTGCCGGTTGACGTGACGGCGATGCGTGGATCGCGTGACGCGGCGAAGCGATTTTGAATCGATGTGTCAACCGCCGAATAGTTGCCCAACTGAGTGTGGACGAACACCAGATTCTGCCGCCGTGGCTGCACGGCATCGTGATCGATATCGACCTCGAAGCCGGCCGGAACGAGCGCCGCATCTGCCGCCGCTGCGGCGGGTTGAGCAAGATTGAGTAGAGTGCGCGCGCGTCCCAGCCGGGCGAGTCCCAGTGTCTTGGTGTCGTTGGCCTGCGTGGCAGCGGCAATCGCCGCGTCGAAGCGTGTCTTGGCTTCGGCAAAAAGCTGCGCCGGCGTGAGTTCCGGGCCGCTGTTGATTGCCGCGGAGCACATTCCCTCGCCAAGAAGCACGAGGCTGTAACCAGCGTAGGCTGATGCCACGCCGATCAGCTTGCTGCGGTTGGGCACCTGAGCGTCGGTCCACCCCTGAAGATGAGCAACGGCCGTATCGTTGGATGCGCGTGCAACGGCAAGCGGCGTGTACGAACCCGCTAATTGCTGTGCCGCGCAGCCCGAGGTGCCGTAGGGTGAGCCGGACGTAATGGTTCTACGATCGAGGTCAGTGCTGGCAGTGCTCGAGATCGCGTTGGCCAGCTCATCCACGAACACACCGCTCGCCACGATGTAGGAGTTAAACGCGCAGTCAAAGTCGCCCTTCGAGCTGTTGACAATCAAATCGGCGTTGGACGGTACAAACACCGTCGCGGAGCTTAATTGCCCCGGGTTTGATTGCTGCAGGCTCGTAATGTCGGTGCAGGCTGCGACAAGTAGTACTGCGAGCACGGCACAGGCGGTGCTGCAACCAATGATCGCTCGCCGAACGAGACCTTTGTGATGACGATTCATGGAGGAGGTGGTCCTCATAGCTGAGTTTCGCATGGGTCAGAAGGTCACGTTGAGGGTCAAGGTCAGGCGGCTGAGCGGCGGAATCAGTCCTTGATCTATCCCACCGACGCTGCTTCCGTTGGACGTGCTGACTTCCGGATCGGGTCCGCGATACTTGGTCCACAGAGCTAGCTCGCGGCCAGCCAGCGTGATCGACGCACGATGAAAGCCCCGCAGTAAACGATCTGGCAACGTATAGGTCGCCGACACTTCTCGAAGCTTCGCAAATGAAGCGTCCTGGATATACTGATCCCCGGCGTTCTGCGAGTTCACCACTGCGGAGCTGGTGGCGGCCACCCGCAATGCGTTGTAATTCTGGGGGTTAAAGTTTATGTCGCAGATCCCGATGCCTAGGGCACCAGAGCAGCGAAGGGACTCGTTTGCATTTCGAAACTTGTTGCCACCCTTAAAGTCGACCAGTGCGTACAGGCGCAGATGGCCGAAGAGCGTGACGGTGTTTCCGATTGATCCGGTATAGGTGGGCAACGCGGATCCGAGATATTGGAATGGTGCCGTGCCGCACGCCACGGCGTCCTTGCCCGCGCCTCCGTCGCATAACACGTTGGTCACCTTGCCCGTGGTGGGGTCCTGCGTGGCGGACGCAATGCGCCGCGACCACCACCCCAGAATCGGATAGCCCTCGACGTTTTGTTGGCCGGTAGCAGTGACGAGCGACGGTACGCCGCCGAGACTCACGATCTTGTTTTGTACGGTCGCGATGTTACCGGTAATATCCCAAGCGAGCTTATCGCCGCGAAGTACCTGCAGTTCTCCCTGCAGCTCCACTCCATGATCGTTGACCTGACCGAGGTTCTGGAGCTGTGCGCCGGAGAAACCACTCGACGGGGCGACGGCTTGACCGACGATCTCGTCCTTGGTTTGCTTGCTGAAGTAAGTGAAGTTGAGCGTCAACCGATTAAGCAGTTGGGCATCAAGGCCCACTTCCAGCTCCTTCCCAATTTCGGGCTTCAGATTCGAATTGCCGAACGATCCGGCGGTGAAGGCATTGCTTCCGGCGGGCCCTTGCACCGGCGCGTACGTGCGCAGCGCAGTGAAGGCGGCGGGTGCTCGACCGGACTCGCCGAAGGCCGAGCGCAGTTTGAGCGTGTTAAGGAGCGAGGAGGCCTTGAACCATGGCTCCTCATTGATCACCCACGACGCACTCACTTTAGGGTAGGTAATGAGCTTGAAATCACTTCCGAACGCGCTGTTGTTGTCCACGCGCACGGCGCCTGTGAGAAACAGACGGTTGTTGAAGCCGAGTTCCTCTTGGACATAGCCGCCTATCGTCGTGTTGATCAATTCCGACTGCGACGACGCAAGGGCGGTCGCGGTCGCGGAAACAGACGTGATGCCGGGTCCTGCGAAGCCCATTCCGCCAAGACCGCTCTGATTTACGTCACGCCGGTAGAACTGCCCGCCGACTGACGTCGCTGCCGTCACGGACTTAAAGAGTTGCTTCCTCGCTGTTGCGCTAAAATCGAGCGTAACGAGCGTGCGCGACGTGAGGTTCTGGTAGATGAGACCGCTCGCACCAGATAGGGCAAAAGGAGCGAGATCGGGGGGGGCAAACCGTTCCAGGTCCCGAGCATCTTCGCTCGAATAGTCGATGCCTGTGATTAGCCGTGCCGTGAGCCAATCAGTCGGCCGATGGTTAAGCGTAACACTACCCGTAAACCGATTGATGGCGTCGCTGTTGTCCCAGAGCGTCTGCGTGTATGCCGGGGGCACATTCGGGTAGAAGCCAAAAGCACCTGGCTTCGTGAACACGAGTGGTTGCGCGAGGGTCAGGCCAAGCATGGGCGAAACTCCTACGTCGACGCCGAGATGGTTGGTGCCCTTCACATAGTTGAAGCTGGTCGAGACGTCCAATTTGGGCGTCAGCACGGCGTTGACATTGGCATGAGTGCTGAACTGTCGCACGGAATTGTTGGACTCGATACCAAGATCGTTCTCGTAGCTGGCCGACAAGTAGTAATTCAACGAACCAGCGCCGCCGGATACGCCCAGATTGTAGCTGCGCGCCTGGCCGGTCGTGAACACCGGTGTGCCAAGTGCGTCCAGCGCCTTGATGGCATTGTAGGGCACCACTGTTCCGGTGCTGTCTTTCGCATAATTTGTTGGCACGCGTCCAGCTGCATCCCGGAAGGAGATCGTACCGTCCTGAATCTTCATGCTGACCTGCGGCTTGCCGCTGGCGCCCTTCTTCGTAATGATCTGGACGACGCCATTGGCCGCTTCCGTACCGTAAATCGTAGAGGCGGCCGGCCCCTTGATGATCTGGACGCTTTCGATGTCGTCCGGACTGATGTCGTTCAGCCGGCCGGCGACGGAGGAGTTCTGGCCACTGTACACGCCTCCGGACGGTCCGACACCAGTCTCGCTGCCGACCCTTACCCCGTCCACGTAGATCAACGGGCCGTTGCTCAGCCCGAGGCTGGAAACGCCCCGGATCTGGATGTTCTGGGCGCCCCCGAGGCGTCCGGTGGTGTTAGCGACACTTACGCCCGGAACGCGGGCCGCGAGCAGGTTGGTAAGATTTGGTGCCTGCGACTTGGACATTTGATCGGGCGCGGAAATGGTGGAGACCACGTTCCCAATTTCCCGGCTCTGCTGGGTTCCGGCGGTTCCCGTTACGACGACCTGATCGAGCGCCGTGACCGACGCCTGGAGCACCACGTTCGCTGTAACCGGCTGACCCGCCGTAACGACGACTGACTGCCTGACTTGTACGTAGCCGATGCGCCGCACCACGACTGTTTGCGTGCCTGTGGGCACACCCAGGATTCGAAAACGCCCTTCCTGGTCGGTAGTCGCACTAAGCGCCGTGCCCGCGATATTGACTGCGGTGCCGATTACGCCATTCCCGGAAGAGGCCTCCGTCACCTGGCCAATGATGCTACCCGTTTGCACGCTTTGCGCGTGTACTGTCGTTGCACCGAGCTGAGAAACGAGTGCGATCGCGGCCACAACCCACGTGGCAATCACCGGCACTCGCCCTCTGCGCGCGATATCCTGACGCAGCCTATTTCGCATACCTGACTCCTTTGAAGAGTTACGAACTGAGACACGTCGCCAACAGTGTGCGAAAGGTGTCGTCGGTCACCGGACGCCAACGTAGGACCTGTTTAGGCATCCCACAATGGTAGACCAAAAAAAAGGCGGTCCCAATTGGTTTGCCCGCTGCTCTGGCGAAAGCAGGTGATTAGTGCATCGCACGGTGTGCGGCTTCTGCTGCCGCCCCGGTTTCCACTGGCAGACTGATATAGGATGCAGCCTTTGCCGAACGGAAAATGCGTTCCGTGGCCGCAGTAAAATCGGAATCCTTCGCCTCGAAAATGTTCGGCACGAACTTCTGCGGGTTGCGATCGATTAGCGGGAACCAGGTACTCTGTATCTGGACCATGATCCGGTGGCCCGTGAGAAATCGATAATTTTGCGTATGCAGATCGATTGTATACTCATCGATATGGTTCGGGGTGATCGGCTGCGGGTGCACGAAGCCGTTGCGGAAGCGGCCACGTAGCACGTCATTGGCCACCATTAGCTGGTAGCCGCGAAGGGAATCCGTCCCCGTCCCTTCTGGATAGACGTCTATCAGTTTCACGATGTAGTCCGCATCGCTGCCCGTAGTGGAGGCAAACAGGTGCGCGGAGATGGCGCCAGCGATGTTCATGTCCTCCGTGAGAGGTGGCGTTTGCCACGACAGAACATCAGCGCGATCCGCGAGGAAACGCTGGTCGTCGAGCAGCCACGTACTCCACGTTGAGCCCTTGCCGTACGTGCCTAGAATCGGACGCTTACGATACGGCACAGGACTAGCAGGATCGGACACATAAGCGTCGAACCCGCTGTCCACCGGAGGCTCCGGCACCGAGAATGCCAGCCGGCGGCCAGGCTGCAGATACAGCGGGCGGATCGTTACTCCGCTGCGCGGCGGCCAGCTGTCGTGCGACGTCCATTCGTTTGCGCCCGACTGGAAAGTGGTGGCTTCCGCGAGGTTCAGCTTCCCCTGATCTTTGAGCCAGTAGGCGAACCACGGCGCTTCGATTGTCGAGCGGAAGTACGCCGATGCGGGGCTTCCGAAGTCGATTGCGCCAAGACGCTGGCCGGTTTTTGCACTCCAGCCACCGTGGTTCCACGGACCGACGACCAGGTAGTTGAGGTGCTTCGAGTCGTGCGGCTCAAGGGCCTCGTAAATTCGGATCGGCCCGTAAAAATCTTCCTGATCCCACCAACCGGCGACGTTCAAATTTGGCACCGTGACATGATCCAGATACGGGGCCACGGCTTGCTGTTTCCAGAAAGCGTCGTAATTCGGGTGAGCGGCGAAGTTGGTCCAGGTGGGAATCTTTCCCTTCAGACTGTCTGTCAGGTGCGCCAACGAACCCACTTTGAGATACCAGTCGTAGAGATCCGGATTGTTGAACTGGTACTGGGTGACTTGTTTGTCGGTCTCCATCATTGTCGCGTATTCAAAGCCATACGGCAATCTGAACGCGCCATTGTGGTGGAAGTCGTCGCCGATGAACATGTCGGCCGGCGAAGCACGTGGCGACACGGCCTTGAGCGCGGGATGCGGATCCAGCATCGCAATCACCGTCAACCAACCGGGGTACGACGTTCCCATCATTCCGACGCGGCCGTTGTTGTGTGCAACGTTTTTGATCAACCATTCGATGGTGTCATACGCATCTGTGCTTTCGTCGATCGCCTTCGAATCCTTTTTGTTGCGCATCGGTCGGAGCATCTCGAAGGTGCCTTCCGACTTGAACTTGCCGCGAATGTCCTGAAAGACGAAGATGTAGCCGTCCTTCTCCAAGTCGGCGAGCGAGGGATTCGCGAGAGCTCGCGCATCGACGGGAATGCCGTACGGTGTGCGCGAGAAGATGATGGGGAGATTTGTCGTGATCCCCTTGGGCAGAAAGATGTTCGTGTGCAGCGTCACGCCGTCGCGCATCGGGATTTGCACCTCGGTCTGGTCGAACGGCGGGCTGACGACGGCCGTATCTCCCGCTGCCGTTTGCAATGTGGCGCCCGTTTTCGCAATGACCGTGCTCTTGTCACCTCTGCACGCCAGCGCCGAGCAGGCGAGAAGGGCCATCGTACTGCCACGGTGCAGCCGGTGAAGCATAAGTCTCCGCTCCCTGATGAAAGAAATGCCTGAAGTCTTAAACACGTCTGCCGATTCCGACCGGCGATGCGGTTCTCGGATCCATAAACTCGGTGGCGCCGTACGGGTCGGGGCGATCATCGTCCGTCCCGATCTTCGTTCCTGGCCGCCGTTGGCAGTGTGGGCGCCTGGCTGCGGCTTTTCCATGCGAGGTACGCCGGCACACCGATAAATACCATCGCGATTCCTGCGGCCGCCCGTGCGGGTTGGGTGACGATGGTGTTGATCACGAGTGCCGCCGCAGCAATGACGAATAGGGCCGGCGTCACCGGATAGCCCGGTACGCGAAACGGCCGTATAGCATGCGGCTCACGGCTCCGGTACACGAATACGCTGAGCGCGCCTAACGCATAGAAAATCCAGCCCGTGAAGACGACGTACGTCAGGAGTTGCTCG
>JANXUN010000299.1 GCA_025356185.1 Gemmatimonadaceae bacterium | reverse complement strand
GTGGCGACGCCGCGCAAGCGCCATTGCATCGCATGGAACAGTCGCTACATGGTTACGTTGCGTTTCTGATTATGCCGCTTTTCGCCATAGCGAACGCGGGTGTTTCGTTACGAGGACTCGGAGCGACGTTTCAAAGTCCTGTCGCATGGGGCATCGTCCTTGGCTTGGTGGTTGGCAAGCCACTCGGGATTACGCTAGCCAGCATGCTCGCGGTGCGCGCCGGAATCGCCGAGTTGCCACGCGGCATCTCTTGGCGGCACTTGCACGGGACATCGTGGCTCGGCGGCATCGGTTTTACGATGTCGCTCTTTATTGCAGGACTCGCGTTCAGTGACGCGTCGACCTTAGACACCGCGAAGCTTGGCATTCTCTGCGCGTCGATTGGTGCGGGTGTGATCGGGTATACGCTGCTACGCAACGCCGATCCAAAACTTCCAGACACATAGTCTGGCTCGGCACCTCCCGTCATCGCGGTCCTACGTCGCGTGAGACGGCCGTACCCCACGCCACTGAATCATTGGCTCGGCGAGCAACAGCGGCACCACCCCGCACGTCCATGCAAGCATCCGTGCACGATCATCGTTTGTCATCCAGTGCATCGGCGTGAGCAGTTCATCCGCAAGCCTGAAAAACACAAAGCCCATGGTGACGACGTAACTCCAGATCATCCAGTCACGATGCTGATGAATGTGACGACCGCGAATCGCAATGTACGCCATCACCGTGGTGATCATCTACGCCGTAGCGAGTCCAGATAGGCCAACGCTGTACACCGGCCCCGGCCCCTGCGCAGTGAACGCGAGGTAGTATCCACCCACCACAAATTGTGTTTCGTTAAGCGCGAGATACGGCAGCGCATACTTGACGATAAAACGGATCGCGAGGATCGCCGTCATCATCAGCAGCACGCGGACGGACACAGACAACGCATGACCCCGCAGATGCGTGGGAGTGGTGTGCATGATGTCACACGCTCCGCAAATATTGGTGAATCGAGAAAATCGCCGCCGACCCTTCACCAACTGCCGCCGCAATGCGCCGATTGGCGTTCGAACGGACGTCGCCTGCGGCGAAGATCCCCGGCACATTCGTCTCGAACATCATCGGCTCGCGCGTGAGCCCCCAACCGCGCGCCGCCTCGCGCGCTTCGAGCCCCGTGAGTATGAAGCCTTTGTCATCCATCGCTACCAACGGCCTGAACGCATCGGTGCGTGGTGCCACACCAATGAAAATGAACAGTGCGCTTGCGGGAATCTTGTGTGCAACACCAGTGTCCGCGTTGCGTACCTCGAGGTGCTCCAAATGCGTGTCGCCATGTACGGCAGTGATCTCTGAACTACCAATCACGCTCATGTTTGGTGCGTGCTGAATGCGATCGATCAGATACTGCGACATTTGCGGTGCCAGCGTCGGTTTGCGCACGATCAGCGTCACATGCTCTGCATAGCGCGAAAAAAACAGCGCCCCCTGACCGGCAGAGTTGGCACCACCCAGTACATAGATGTGCTGCCCGCGATACATCGCCGCCTCGGACAGCGCGGCGCCGTAATACACGCCCGCACCGATGAGCTTTTCCACGCCCGGCAATTCCAGCTCTTTTACTGCGGCCATCCCCGACGATAGCATCAGTGCATGACACGCGATCTCGCGTCCATCGGCCAGTTGCACGATGCGATACGGATCTTCACGACGAAGTCCAGTCACGGACGTGCCAACCAACACTTCGGTGCCGAATTTCTTGGCCTGCGTCGCGGCGCGACGCGCGAGATCGGCGCCGGTGACGCCGTTGGGAAATCCCAAATAGTTTTCGATCATCGAACTGGTGCCCGCTTGCCCTCCGGGCGCGTTCTGTTCGATGAGTAACACCTTAAGTCCCTCCGACGCGCCATACACGGCGCAGGCGAGTCCCGCGGGCCCCGCGCCGACAATCACTAGATCATAGAACGGCCGCGCCGCCACCGTTTGCAGACCAACATGCGCGGCGAGTTCTGCGTTCGAAGGCGCAATGAGCGAGGTGCCATCGGCGAGAAAGACCACCGGTAAGCGCGGAGTCGCGGTCGAATCCCCGCAAATAAGCGCGCGCATTTCGGCGTTTTGATCGATATCGATCCACAGATACGGCACCTGATTGCGCGACAGAAAGTCACGCGCATCAAAGCTTTGTGCAGACCATCGCGACCCAACCACGCGAACACCCTCGTACGGCACCTGCGCGTGAGCGGCCCAATCAGCCAGCAAGTCGTCCAACACGGGATAGACTTTCTCTTCCGGCGGATCCCACGGCTTCATGAGATAGTAGTCCAACCCCACCTCATTGATCGCGGCGATCGCAGAATCGGTATCGGCGTATGCCGTCAACAGCGTGCGTTTGGCATCGGGATACAACTCACGCAGTTCGCTGAGCAGATCGGTGCCCGACATATCGGGCATGCGCTGATCGACGATAAACAGCGCGACGGCTGTATTGCGTTTTTTCAATTCGCGCACGGTCTCCATCGCTTGCGTGCCGGAGGACGCAGACAGCACACGATACTGTTGCCGATAACGACTGCGCAAATCGCGCTCGATCGCGCTCAGCACTTCTTGATCGTCGTCGACTGACAGAATGACTGGTTTGCTCATGCAGGCAGACTCGAAGCGTGTTTAATGAGACGTCGATGCCACTTTCGACACCGGCAACGACACACGAAACTCAGTTCCGTCGGCGCCGGTGTGCACATCAATTACGCCGTGATGTTTGTGTACGATGCGATGCGCGATGTCGAGTCCAAGTCCCGTGCCTTGGCCAACCGGCTTCGTCGTAAAAAACGGATCAAAGATGCGCGCGACGACTTCGGGTGGAATGCCTGGCCCGGTGTCGATGATGCGCACGACCACGTGATCAATCGGCACGCTCGCCAAGATGCGTACGCGTCCTTTCGGTGCGGCGTCGATCGCATTGTCGAGCAAATTCGACCACACCTGATTCAACTCGCCACCAAATCCGTCAACCATCGGCAGGTCGGGCGCAATGTCTAACTCGATCGTCACTGACTGCGCGCGTGCCTTTGCGCCGAGTACGGTGATCGTGTCTGACAATCCGCGCGCAATATCAACCGGCTGCGGCGTGGTCTGCTGGTCCATGTACGTGAAGCCCTTGACGGCGCCCACCAGCGCGTGAATCCGCGACGCCGCGGCGTTGATCTCTCCCGCCAGTGCCCGTACCGTGTGTCCCGTGGCCATATGCGAGAGCACCACTCCCAACTCGTCGCCGCCGATGGTCGCGCTTAGCGTGGAGAGATCACGCGGTCCGAAATCCATCGCCGCGAGCGGCTTGCAATCCACCTCACTGATACCGTGGTCGTCGAGCCACTCGCTAAGGGCGTCTTCGCGATCTGCGGCGTCCAGCGGTGATCCACCGACCGGCAGTGGCGCGCGATCGTTGCGCAGCGCATCAATCGCCCGACATTGCGTTTCGGAGAGCGTCAGCAGACAAAACTGTTTGGTTTTTTCGTCGAGAATGCGCAATTCATTCATCAACGCTTTCGCGCTGCGCGCGACGGCACTCGCGGGGTTGTTGAGCTCGTGCGCGAGTCCAGCGGCGAGTCGGCCAAGTGACGCCATTTTTTCGTCCATCATCGCGCTCGACGTAAACACGCGGGCACGATCGAGCATCACGTGCACTAACACGTCGGTAAGTTCGTGGCAGTCACGCATCATGTGCGGCAAATGTGACGCGTCGATCGCAAGCACCTCAGTCGGTGATTCACAACGCACATTGCCCGGTGCCGCGGCGAGTCGCGAGTACGGCAGCATGCCCGATACGTCGCCGCCATGCCACTCCATCACGATGTGGGGGCCGCTGCCATGATCGACGCGAATCGCGGTGTGTCCGCTTAACAACACGAACAGCGCAGCTACCGGCTTTCCCGCTTCAGCGAGGAGGTCACCCGACTGGAGCTGACGCATCGTCCCGACACTCGCAAGCCACTCAAGCTGTGCACGCGGCACGGTGCCCAGTGTCCGGTGCGCGAGTAAGCGATCGATGAGCGATGGTTCAGACATCGGCCGATCTCCGCGCGTGCGCGTGCGCGTCGCGAGCCAGCGCAATTCCCGCGGAATAAAGCACGACGAGCGTGAGCACGGAGATCGTGTCAACTCGCCCGGCGGATCGCCACAATGACCACGCATGGCGTCCGTGCGAGTACGACTGTTGCACCGTCAACGCTGCAAACAGCGGAAGTCCCCCCAGGGGACGCGCAAGAAAATACCAAGCCAGCGCGATGCTAATCCCGGCAAACACCACGTGACGCGACGGCGTCGACGGGTCGATTGTCATCCGCATCAGTACGCCGCATGCGCCCAGCACATGATAGGCGCAGGCGATCACCGCGCACGTTGCGAGGATTCGAAAGGTGAGCGGAGCGTTTGACATCGGGCCACAACCGTAGCGCGATCGCTTACGGTTGAATAGCGCGAGTCAGCGCCCGAAGAGACGCTCCGTACCGCTCTATGGCGACGTTTGTCGACGAACGTACAGCAGGTTGTAGGTTGTGATCCAAGTCGCACCGCTGTCGGACGACGTTTGTGCGAATTGCCGAACCGAATCTTTGGCGATGTGAAAGAACGTCAGTCGCGTCGGTACGCGTCCGAGCGCACCGCCGGGTGCCGGAGTGTCGCCCTCGAGTACCATGTCGGCTCCATGAAGCGCACCGTGATAGTTGTGTTCGCCGCCACTATTGTCGACCCACGTCTGTCGCCACATCCCACGCGAGCGATCAAACATGTTAAAACTGTGCCCCTCGGCACCGTTCGGTGCTTGCCAGTGCTCCATCACCACGCATCCGTTGTCGAGCAGTGCCACGGTGTTGCGTGCTGCAGGACCCGTAGCGGGCGCGCCCACAGGGCGCACGTCCCAATCGCCGATCCAAAAGTCGAATTCTCGATAGCGGTTATCATGCATGCATGGGCGGGTAATCGCGTCGACGGCGGCGAGCGTCGCGTGCCAGCGCGGGTGCGTCTTGAGTGCAGCAAAGTGCGGGTCTGCCTCGATGGCCGAGGCCAAGACGGGTAGACGCGCTTG
>JANXUN010000141.1 GCA_025356185.1 Gemmatimonadaceae bacterium | reverse complement strand
GCGCGACGGCGGCTTTGTGTGGCGCAGCCGAGAGCCCTCGCGCATCGAAGGATTTAGCGACGCCGTGATCGGATTTGCGGTGACGTTGCTAGTCGTGTCGCTCGAGGTGCCAAAGACGTTCGACGAATTGCTGATTACCATGGGCGGTTTTCCCGCGTTTGGCATTTGCTTCGCCCTGTTGGTACTCATTTGGCACACACAGTTCACATGGTTTCGCCGCTACGGTCTCGACGACGTCATGACCGTCGTGCTCACCATGGTACTGCTGTTTGTCGTGTTGTTTTTTGTGTACCCGCTCAAGTTTTTTACAACGTTCTGCTTGGATTGGGTGCGACTGGGACACATACCGACCACGCGGCTGCCCAATGGTACTACCGTTGGCGTGATAGAAAGCGGGGCGCAATTTCTCTCGATGGCGGGCATCTACAGCGCTGGGTACGCCACAGTATTCGGAATATTTGCGCTCATGTACTGGCACGCGTGGCGCAAGCGTCACGAACTCGACTTGAGCGACGTCGAAGCAATCGAGACAAAGTTCAGCATTGTCGAACATGGCATGCACTGCGGCGTCGGCCTGCTGGCCGTCGTGCGCGCGGTCGGCGTAAAAACGTACTGGGCGATGTTCGCGTTTTTTCTCATCATGCCGATGCAAATTGTGCAGGGGATGATGCGGGGACGAGCGCGGCGCGCGTTGCCTGCAGCAGAGTAAGCGCGCCGCGCACGTCGAAACTACCGCAACATGTCCTGCTGAAAGCGCACGTTGGTGTGCGACCACGCGCCTGTCGTACGCACAATGTCGCCGTTTGCTTTGCTCACGTACCACGTGAAGAGCGATTGATCGTCGTACGCCACGTGCCACACAGGAATGCTTTCGAAGGGCGTCCGCACGATTCCGTCACCGACGACGCGTAGGGTACGCGTCAGCCCGAGTGAACTGTGAGAGCCGTTCCGCAGCCACTCAGTCCTTCCGTGGGTCAGCTGCCAGCCTCGCTGCAGCGGAATCATCTTGAACAGCAGCTGCAGCTCCTCGTCTCGATCAATCAGAACACCTTTATCGTTGATTCCGAGCCGAATGGTGTCGACCTTCGCGCGCAGCGTCGAGTCCTTGTTCGCGATCGATCGGATCATCGTGAGCCTCTGCTTATCGCTGCCCGCATAATCAGAAAGGAAAGTCCATCGCCCAACATGTTGATGACGTCGAATCGGTCGCAGATCCAAGGGGTCCAGTAGCGCAGTGTCGTTCGTCGCCGCTCGTCCAACGCTAGTCGTCACGAAGCGCCACACCGGTCGCTTGTTAAACGTTGCGCGTTCGAGCGTCACGGTCGTTGAACTAACCACGCTCCGAATCGAATCGTCCTGCGTACGTGTGGTCGCGAAACGCCACGTCATTGGCGAGAGCTTTGTGCCATCGAGGCCCGTGTAAATGGGACCCGATGCGCGCGGCGGCCCGCTCTGTGCCTGCAACACCGACGGTAGTGGCGACAACGCCGACGCAAACGCACTCGCCGATTCGAACGCAAGGTCGGTATCGGCTTCGGCGACATCGCGCGACGACGCGACTGCGCGCGGCGTGACCGATGTACCCGCACCCGACGTACTCGCACCGACCGCTGTCACGAGAGGTGGCGACGTTCGAGGCGCAGTCCGTGATGCGACCACCGCGACAAGCGACGCCGCCACGGCCATCGCGAATCCGTAGCGCCACCGCGTGCGACTCGGCGAGCCGATGTCCGCGATGGTCGCGTCACCGACAGTCGGCGCGTCAACATCGGCAAGAATCACCTGCGCCCCCGCAGCTCGACTCGCTTGAATGCGACTCAAGAGTGACGCGCTCGCCGACGGCGTCCAATCGTTGCGCACCGCACTTTGCACGTCGCGCGCCGCCTGCACCGTATTAAAGCAGCGCGAACAATCGGCGAGATGCACCAACAACTCGCGCTGCGTGCTTGCGTCGCACTCGTGCTGCGCCAACGCCAACAAATCTGTATCTGGTGGATGCGTAAACGGCATCATGAACGACCTCCCAAGAGTGTACGAAGTTGGGCAACGGCGCGCGACAAGCGCACTTCCGACGTGCCCGAGCTAATGCCAAGGAGTGACGCGATCTCGGCGTGCGAACGATCCTCGACGACTTTCAACACGAACACGGCGCGTAACGCCGGTGTGAGCTGCAGTAGTGCGGCACCAACGCGTGTTTGCTCTGACGACGCGTGCGCACTGTCATCAGCGTCGTGCAGTGACGGAAATACATCGACATCACGCGGCGTCTCGCGACGATCGGCCTTTCGTCTCATCTGCATCAACGCGACTCGCGCGGTCACGCGCTTAAGCCATGAGTCAAACTGTCCGCGCTCATCATAGTTGCGCATCGCACGCGGCAGGCCGACAAACACATCGTGCACGATATCTTCGGCGTCTTCTCGACTCATCGTGAGTCGGTACGCGAGCGCCAGCAACGCATCCGCGTGCTGTTCATAGCACCACGCAATGGCGTCCGACTCGCCGTCGCGCAGCGCACGCATCCATCGGTGATTGGGATGGTCATCGCTCTTCACAAGCGCGACCGCGGCGGTACGAGACATAGGATTGGATTGGGCATGGGTGAATGAGCTCAATCACTCAATGCCCTGACGACTGGAAACCTTACATCGTTCCGCCCTCCCCATTCACCGATGCCGCTGGCAGCGGACCGATCGCGAGGGCAAATTTGCCCAACCCCAAGCACCACCGCCATTCGAGCGCCTGACCGGCGGCTCGGCGACCGACATCCGTCTCCCGTCTCCCGTCTCCCGTCTCCCGCAACACGTGACCGCTGCGCTCCGCGAACAACTCCAAACCGCACTCGGCGCCGCCTACACCCTCGAACAGGAGCTGGGCGGCGGCGGCATGTCTCGCGTATTCGTCGCGACTGAAATCGCGCTCGGCCGGCGCGTCGTGGTGAAAGTGTTGCCCGAAGAAATGGTCGGGCAAGTGTCACTCGATCGGTTCAAGCGCGAGATCGCGCTCGCCGCGCGCTTGCAACATCCGCACATTGTGCCGCTGCTCACCGCGGGCGACGCGGCCGGACTGCCGTACTTCACCATGCCGCTCGTCGAAGGCGAGTCGATGCGCGCTCGCATCGCGCGACAGGGCGAACTGCCGCTCAGCGAAGCGATGCGACTGTTGCGCGAGATCGCGTCGGCGCTGTCGTACGCGCACGAACGCGGTATCGTGCACCGCGACATCAAACCCGACAATGTGCTGTTGTCGGGTGGTAGTGCAATGATCACCGACTTCGGCGTTGCAAAAGCCATCTCGGCGTCAAGCAACAGCGAAGCTGGCAACACGACATCCATGGGCGTCGCGCTCGGCACGCCGGCATACATGTCACCCGAGCAAGCAAGCGCTGATCCTGCGGTTGATCATCGCGCAGACATCTACGCGTTCGGCGTGATGGCGTATGAATTGCTCACAGGTCAACCGCCATTTAGCGGACGCACGCCGCAAGGATTGCTCGCCGCGCACGTAACC
>JANXUN010000133.1 GCA_025356185.1 Gemmatimonadaceae bacterium | reverse complement strand
CGCGAGCGCTTGTGAGCTGCTTCATCACAAACTGTGCGACTTCGTCGTGTGATTTGGTTGCGAGCGTTGGCGGCTGTTTATACGTCAGCCCTGTCTGCTCTTCAATTTTCGGCAGCGCCGAGTTGACGAGATCGGCGTACGGTCCGGTGGACTTGGCTTTACCGTCGCTGCACGCAATGACTGCAACGATGGACGTAGAAGCAATCACCGCTCGCGCCGTGCAAGCGATGACGCGCTGAGCCGAAAACGTTGGTGTCGCGAAGCGTTGCATTAGGTCGGGAAGGCGCGTTGCATGTACCAAACGATGAGGCGGTCACCCCAAAGCAAGGCAAGCATCGCGGCAGGCGCAAGGAACACTCCAAACGGAACGTCGGGAAACGCGAACTGCACGCCGGTGCGCTTGCTCCGCACCCATACCACGGGTGCTACGAATACGATAAAGAACACCGCACCGACGGCCGCGCCGCCGATAATAGTCAGCAACGCGCGCTCCGGGCCAAGCGCGGCGCCCACAACCGCCATGAGCGTCGTGTCGCCGAATCCCATCGCTTCGCGCTTCATCGCGACTTCGGCCAACCATCCAATGATGGTGATCGCGCCGGCTCCGACGCACGCGCCGATGACTGCCGGCCACATGCTCGCAAACTGCGTGGATTCGCCGAGGAAGAAATTCACGGCGGCCATCGCCAGCACAAAGAACAATCCGGTGATGGTAAATCCGTCGGGAATGAGATAGTGCTTGGCATCGGTGACTGCGATGCCGAACAAAATCGTGCCGAACACCGCGACGCGCAGCGCTTCGAGTGTGGTACCAAACACGACGACACTCGCCACCCACCCCGAGGCAACGATCAGTTCGACAGCCGGATATTGGATCGAAATTGGCAGCGCGCATCCGCGACACTTTCCGCGCAACACAATCCAACTCAGCAGCGGAATGTTCTCATACCACGCAATGGGACGCGCGCAGTTGGGACAGCGGGAGCGTGGAGACACCACGCTTAGATCGGCGGGCCATCGCGAAATGCACACGTTGAGGAACGATCCGATCGATGCACCGATCCAAAAGACCGGTAGCAATATCACGAATACGAGTTCAGCAGTCAGTGGGAGCATCAGGATTGTTTGTGTGTGCACATTGCGACGGGCGTTAGCCCGCGCGCAACGCGTGCATCAATATTCCGGCAGCAACTGCTACATTCAGCGACTCGGCGCCTGCGACCATGCCAATCGCGACGCGTTGCGTTGCGAGTGCAGAGGCCTGCGCGGACAACCCCGCTCCTTCGTTACTCACGATGAGTGCAAGCCGGGTTGGTCGTGAGTCCTGCCGAAGCGGTACATCCGAATCGATCCGCACACCGTCTGCATCAGCTGCCCAGCACGAGACGTCGTGCTCACGAATAAACGTGGTCACGTCTTGCCAACTGGCGGCCAATGCCGGGTGCGCGAACAGTGCCCCCATCGTGCTACGGACGACTTTGGCGTTCCATAAGTCAACGGTTCCCGGCAACGCCACGGTTGCCGTCACGCCAAGCGCCGCTGCCGTACGTATAATCGTCCCCACGTTTCCCGGATCTTGCAGCGCGTCGAGCAGCAAATACCGCGTGGGTCCGTAGGTGGGCGCGGGCAACGTGACCGAGGGGATTTCGCCCACCGCCAGCACCCCTTGAGGCGATTCCGTACTGGCGGCGCTCGTGAAATCTGTCTCGCTGATGCGCTTCACCGGCACACTGCGCGCGCGCGCTGCGTCTAACAGCGCGCGGCTTCGCTCGTCTTCGCCAAATGACTCATCAACCAACACTCCAACGATCGAAAGCGACGACGCGAGCAAGGCCTCAACGGATCGCACGCCTTCCGCAACAAAACAGCCTTGCCGTTCCCGCGCCTTCCGCCGCTGCAGATCGCGCGCAAGCGTCAGGAGCTTCACGATGCGATCACCGCGCGCATCAGAGCAACCGCACGAACTGGGTGATAAGCGCTTCGAAATCTGCCGCGACCGCTTTTCCCGTCTCCATCACTTCCGCGTGATTGAGCGGTTCGAGCGACAGACCAGCGGCTTTGTTAGTAATGCATGAAACGGCGGCTACGCGCATGCCAATAGCACGCGCCACAAGTACTTCAGGCACGGTTGACATGCCGACGGCATCCGCGCCAAGGCGCTCAAGCATGCGCACTTCCGCCGGCGTTTCGTACGTCGGTCCAAGCAACCCGCAATACACGCCAACCTGTAACGTCACACCAACCGTGCGCGCTGCGGTATGCAGCAGATGCTGCAACGCTGGATCGTAGGGATCCGACATGTCAGGAAATCGTTCATCGCCTGTTTCAACGGCGCCGATGAGCGGATTGCGAAACATCAGATTGAGATGATCGGCAATCACCATCAGATCACCGGGACGAAACGTGCGACGCACGCCGCCCGCCGCATTGGACGCGACATACACCGGAGCGCCAAGCGCGTGCATCACCCGCACCGGAAACGCCGCCAGCGATGCGTCATGTCCTTCGTACATATGAAATCGCCCCGCCATCAACACAACAGGTCTGCCAGCCAAGGTTCCCAATACCAGCTGTCCTGCATGTCCCGCAACTGTTGCCGTAGGAAATCCCGGCACCTGCGAGAACGGAATGCGTGTTGCGCGTTCGATGTGATTGGCGAGTCCGCCTAGGCCGGACCCGAGCACGATTCCGCACACTGGTGTTTGGAACGGATAGCCGACGTGATCGCGGATGAACTGCGCAGCGACCGCGGCCTGCGATGCCCCGGGTCGTTCAGTTTTCGGCCGCAGGTCCGAACTCGAATGTAGCTCGCTCACTCGCTGCCTCCGGACGACCAACGCGCGTGCGTCGGCATGGCAATCAGCACTTCATGCAGCTCGGCGATGTCATGCGCTGCTTGTGTACGCAACCGCACACGTTCGGCGTGCGGCAGAAATGCCGCGTCAAAGGCTGCCAACGAGATCGAGGTCAACTCACTCCAGCCGAACCCGATATGTTCGGCGCACCGAACAAACTCGTCGGTGAGCGAGACCCCACTCATGAGTCGATTGTCTGTGCTGAGTGTCACGACACCGCCGAGTCGGTGATATCGCGCTAAAGGATGTTCGCCGAACGACGCGACGACTCGTGTTTGCACGTTGCTGGTCGGACACACTTCCAATGGAATTTGTCGATCGATAACAAACGCCTCGAGCGACGCATCTTCGTGCAGCCGAGTACCGTGTCCGATCCGATCAGCGGCACAGCGATGCACCGCTTCGCGAATCGACAGCGGTCCGTCGCCTTCGCCGGCATGAATTGTCACCGCAAGGTCACTGTTGCGCGCGTAGTCAAATGCGGCCGCGTGCACGTGCGCGGCGTTGCCGTATTCACCGCCTGCAAGGTCAAGCGCCACGACGCCTTGTGATTTAAAGGAAACGGCGAGTTCGGCCATCTCCATCGCATGCGGCCATGGAAAGCTGCGCAGCGCGCAAACGATCACGCGTGCGACGGTGCCCGAGGTGCGCTCCCCAAGCGTCAGCCCGCGGATCACCGCGCGCATGACCTGCTGGGTAGAGAGGCCTTCGCGTACGTTCAGCGTCGGACAAAAGCGCACCTCGATGTAACGCACGCCGTCAGCTGCGGCGTCGAGCACCAACTCGTAGGCAATACGTTCCAGCGACGCGGCGTCTTGCATAACCGCCAGCGTAATTTCAAAGCGCGCCAAATAATCTTCGAGGTTTCGCGCGTCGTCAACGCGCATCCACTTCGCCAGTTGCGGCGCCGTGGCGTTCGCGATTGGCAACGCGCGCTGCTGTTGCTGCGAGAGCTCGAGCAGCGTCGCTGGTCGCAGCGAACCATCGAGATGGCAGTGCAGCTCCGCCTTCGGCATGCGGCGCACCGCGTCTACGAACGACGCTGAAAGTTCGTTCATGCGATGTCCTCACCGCGTTCGCGCACAGGCACCACGCGATAGATCGCACCGCCCGATACGGTCAGTTGTGCGTCGGTCGGCAATCCGCGGCTGTCCGTGAGTCGCATAGTGCCTGCGGCGATGGCGTCGGCCTGATCGGGATACAGCGCACGCACCGCGGTCAACGCATCGGCGCCGTGCGGCACACTCACGCCACGCTCGTTCACGTACACGCGCACATCCGTCGGCTCGCTCATGGACTACCGGCGCGCTTCACGTCGCGAATACGAATGGTCGTGTCTGCGCGAACAGGCTGCGGAAGCCGCGTGAAATAGCCGGCCAGTGCATCACTGTCGCGAATGGTGAGGAGTTCTTGTGCAACCAGCGCCAACCCCTGAATCGTTTCGGGGTCGTCAATCATGAAGTCGTTCACGACCAAAGTATACACGCGCGCGTCATCGAACGGAGCGCCGTTTGCGAGCGTCATGCTCACGATGCGCTGACCCTTGGGGCGGTCTCCGTCATACGTCACCAGCGCACCGCTGATGTGCACGCTTGGTCGTCCACCCGCGATTGCCTTTTCAAAGAGCGTGCGCATCGTCGCCCCGTGGAGGCGAAGTCGTACGAGCACGTTGCCGAACGGCGAGATTTCATGCACGCCGCCAAACAGCAACGGTCCAGAGGGTACATCGGTGCGAATGCCGCCGTTGTTCCACATACCGAAGTCGGCGTTCCCCATCACGCGCGCTGCGTCAGCAACGAGGTTGCCTAACGCATACTGCGAACCGCGGTGTGGCATCGCCTGCGCCAGTGTTGCCACCGGACGCTGCAAGCGATCGGCGACGCGCGCAAAGGCGACCCGCACGATCGAGTCCACGCCGTCGTGCGCGCCCGTCGTATCGTCAGTAATCGGACGCAACGTCATGGTCGCTTCGCTGCCGTCGAGCGGGATATCGATGACCTGTATGGCACGTCCACTCGACGCAGGCTCGACAACGGGAAACCCGTTCACCCGCGTGTTGGCGTTCACGTGCGAATGTCCGATCACGAACACATCCGGTTTTGACGTGAGTGCGCGTGCAACCTCAAAGCCACCGCCACGGCAATCGGTAGGCAACGGACCGGCGCATCGTCCGCCGTCGTGAATGACACCAACGACCACCTGTGCACCCTGCGCACGCAAGGCGGTGATGCGTTCACTCATGAGCGGCGCAGGCTCGAGAAATGTGAGATCGGCAACGTTGCGACGTTTGGTGGTAGCGGGTGTGAGCGTGCCGGCCGCACCGACGATGCCAATGCGCACACCGTTGCGCACGACGGTTGTATCACCGCGAATCCACGGCGGCATACGCCCGCTGTTGTCGCGCAAGTTGACCGCGAGCAGTCGATGTTGGAGCTCGCCCATTCGCATGCGCAGCGTGTCCTGTCCAAAATCGAATTCGTGATTGCCGAGCGCACCAGCGGCAACATGCATGCGATTCATGACGGCGACGGTGGGCGCTCCAGCGGCCCAGTCGGAGGCGGGCGTTCCGGTGAACAGGTCACCCGCGTGAACGACCACGCTCACGCACGCCCCCGTGCATTCGCGTTCGGCACGCGCAATCGCTGCCGACAGAGCCGTTGCGCCGCCGACGACGCGACCCGTTGAATCTTCACGTGCCCGCAGCGCCGCGTGAAAATCGCTGAAGGCAATCACCCGCACCGAACCCGTGCGCATGCTCGCCTGAGACACAGTCGGTGGCGAAGCGGGCCGGCTGCCCGCCCCTTCCGCGGCGCGGCCACGCTGCTGC
>JANXUN010000280.1 GCA_025356185.1 Gemmatimonadaceae bacterium | reverse complement strand
CGAGCAACTTTTTGTCGAGCACCGTTTGCTGTTCAGCCGTGGCGGTGCCGCCCAAGCCCATTGCGTCGAGCACTTGCGCCTTTTCTGTAAGCCGCGCGCGCGTTTTCACGACAATCATGCGCGGCGACAGCGCCTTGCCCGTGATGTTCGCCGGACACACGGCCGTACACCGTCCGCACTCAGTACACGAGTAGCCGTCCAATAAATTCTTCCACGACAGGTGCTCGACGTCGGATGCGCCAAACTGCTCGGCGTTTTCCGCTTCGAGATCCATCGGGCGCATTGCGCCGACGGTGCCAGGCCCATTGGTGTTCGAGAACCATACGTTGATCAGCGACGTCAGCACGTGCAAATGCTTTGAGCTGGGCAAGTGGTTCAGGAAATACAGGATCAGGAGCGCATGCGTCCACCACGCCACGCGCGCAATGGTGTGCGCCGTTTCAATCGACACGCCGCCCGCCAACGGCACCAACAGCGACGAGATCACGCGTCCATCGCTGGGCGCGCCGGTGCGCAGCTCCATCGTGAACATCAGCAGCAGCGTGATCATGAGCACCGCAATCATGCTCAAAATGAAAATCGCGTCACCACCGTGCACGGGATCGACGTGAAAACGCTTGGGGCGAATCACGATGCGGCGATACAGCAAGAATCCAACCGGTATCAGCACGAACACCGCAAACATTTCTTGCGTCGCCACGTACGGCACATACAACACGTGCGGCAAGATCATCGCCCAACTAAATGGCGTGTACAGCCCTTGAAGCATGATCTCAACTGTGCCCAGTCCTAAAATACAAAACCCCCAAAACACGAGGGCGTGCATCGCTCCACCGATCGGATCGCGCAAGATCTTTGTTTGTGCGAGTCCGATAAGCAGAAAATTCTTGGTGCGAACGTCGGGGTGATCGGTGCGTACTTCGTCGTGTCCGATCTTGAGCCAGCGGATCAACCGCTGCGCACTCTTTGCAAAAAATCCGAGTGCGACAACGAGAATGATCGCGAAGACGACGTTCGCCATCGTCATCAGCCGTGCGCCTTGGCCGCCTTCACGGCTGCAGTGAGCGCGGGCATGATTTCAAACACATCGCCAACGATGCCGTAGTCGGCAATTTTGAAGATGGGCGCGTCTTTGTCTTTGTTGATCGCAACGATCGTCTTCGAGGTGCGCATGCCCGCCAAGTGTTGAATCGCGCCCGAAATGCCAACGGCGATGTACAAGTTGGGACTGACGTTGCGCCCGGTCTGACCGATTTGATCAGAGTGCGGACGCCATCCTTCGTCGGTGACTGCGCGCGTGGCACCAACGGCGGCGTTACCGAATGCTTCGGCGAGGTCTTCGCACAGCTTGAAGTTTTCCGGTGCTTTGAGTCCGCGACCACCGGCGATGATCACCGGCGCGTCGTTGAGGTCGATTTTGCCCGTGTTGCCTTGCTTGAGCTCAACAACTTTCACACGCGATGATGACGGATCTTTTGCTGACGTGATTGCTTCGCTCACTAACGTGCGCGCATTGGGCGTCGCTTGAAACGCCGCGGGACGCACTTGAATGAGCGCTGGTGTCGCAGTCAACGACAGCGTCGCGACCACCTTGCCGTTGTTTTGCGGATGTTCACCAACCACGGCGCCGTTCTCGACGCGAAAGCCCGTGACATCGGGCACGAGTCCAACACCAAGCTTTGCTGCAACACGCGGTGACAGATCGCGTCCTTGCGATGTCGCGCTAAACAGTGCGTACGAATACGCACCACCTTGCAGCGTCTGCGCCAAGGTCGCCGCAAGCGCTTCGGGGTTGTATTGCGCGAATCCTGCATGTTCAAGCACCAACACTTTGTCGGCGCCATGCTCGGCGAGCGCACTCGCCCGCGCGCCGATGCCGCTGGCGCCGGCAACTACGGCGTGGACATCACCACCACCTGACTGTTCCGCGAGTGCGCGCGCAGCAGTCACCGCTTCGAGCGCAACTTTGCGCAACTCACCGCTGCGTGATTCTGCGAAGACCAATACGTTTGCCATGTTTAAAGCACCTTCGCTTCGGTCTGTAGTAAGCGCACTAATTCGGGCACCGCAGCCGAACTATCGCCCAGTATGCGACCGGCTGCGCGTTCGGGCGGAAGCGACATGCGCGCAATGGTGACGCGCGCGTCGCCCAACGGCGCGGGCTTGATGTCCAGCGGTTTCTTTTTCGCGGCCATGATGCCTTTGAGCGACGGCAAACGCTCTTTGTTGAGTCCATCGTCGATGGTGAGCACGGCAGGCAGCGGAAACTCGACCACTTCGCTCGCGCCTTCAAGTGCACGTTCAGCGCGTCCAGTTGAACCCGTGATCTCCAAGCGAAAGACATTTGTCACGCACGCAACGTCGAGCAGTTCGGCAACCATCGGACCGGTCATCTGATTCATCGAATCGATCGCGATGCGACCCATGAGAATGAGATCGTAGCCGCCGTCTTTGAGTTCGGCGGCGAGTGCGCGCGCGACGGCAAGACCATCGGCTGGAATCGCATCAGCTTTGAGTAACACGCCGCGATCAGCGCCCATGGCGAGTGCCTTGCGGATCTGTTCTTGCGCGGCATCGGGGCCTAAGCAGACCGCGACCACTTCACCAACGTTGCCGTTTTTTTCTTTGAGCTGCAGTCCGGCTTCGATGGCCCACAGGTCAAAATCATTGACGTCGTACTTGAGTCCCGTTTCGTCAACACGACGGCCGTCAGCGGTGATGGCAAACTTCACTTCCATCACCGGGACGCGCTTGATGCACACGGCGATTTTCACCGCGGATGCTCCGGCTTGAGAGTCAAAAAATGAGAAAAGAACCGACGGTGCCCGCGGGCGTAACCGTCGATCCGTGGGGGAAGCTATTGGTGAGGGCGGGAAGGGCGCAATGCGACGGCAGCGTCACATTTCAAACTGCGGGGGAACGGCCCAGTTGCCAGCAACTGCTAGGTATTGGGTAGTCGGTTTGGGTTCTGGGTTGTCAACTGGTCTCGCCGCCACATCGTTGAATACCCAAAACTCAAACCCAGAACTCAAGACCTAGCAGTTACTTGAACGCGCTGAGCCCCGTGATCGCCTGCCCCAAAATCAACGAATGCACGTCGTGCGTCCCCTCGTACGTATACACGCTCTCCAAATTCGCCATGTGACGCAGCGCGCCGTACTCGGCGAGAATACCGTTTGCGCCCAGCAGTCGTCGTGCTTCACGCGCGATGTCGGTCGCGATGCTCACGTTATTACGCTTGGCGAGCGACACCTGTGTTGGCGTGAAGTTGCCTGCGTCTTTCAAACGCCCTAAGTGCAACGCGACCAATTGCCCTTTCGTGAGCTCGGTGAGCATGTCGGCGAGCCGCACTTGTTGGATTTGAAATGCGCCGATCGGCTTGTCGAACATGATGCGATTCTTGGCGTACGATGTGGCTTCTTCGAGGCACGCCATCGCCGCGCCCAGCACGCCCCACGAAATACCGTAGCGCGCTTGTGTCAGACACATGAGTGGACTCTTGAGTCCTTTGCTCTCTGGCAGCAATGCATCGGCCGGAACGTGCACATCGGCGAGCACGAGCTCTGATGTATCGCTCGCACGCAACGACAACTTTCCTTTTTGATCGCGCGCGGTAAAGCCCGGTGTTTTGGTGTCTACAATGAATCCACGAATGCTCGTGTCTTCGGTGCTGTCACCAGACTTGGCCCAAATGATCGCAATATCGGCCATCGAACCATTGGTGATCCACATCTTCGCGCCGTTGATAATCCAACTGCCGTCGGCTTGTTGGCGTGCGCGCGTGATCATACCAGATGGATTCGAACCGAAATCGGGCTCCGTGAGGCCGAAGCATCCAATCATTTCTGCCTTCGCGAGCTTGGGCAAATAATGTTTGCGGTGCGATTCCGAACCGAACGCAAAAATCGGATACATGACGAGCGCGCCTTGCACCGATGCAAACGAGCGAATGCCGGAGTCGCCGCGTTCGAGTTCTTGCATGATCAAGCCGTAGGCCACGCTTGACAGCCCCGCACAGCCATACTCTTCGGGGAGCGATGCGCCGAGCACGCCAAGTTCCGCCAATTCTGGGATGAGTTCCGTAGGGAACCGTCCCTGCACGTGACAGTTGCCAATGATCGGCAAGATTTTTTCGTCAACAAACGCGCGAATCGTATCGCGAATCGCGCGTTCTTCTTCAGTGAGCGCCGCGTCGATGTTAAACAGATCGGCGGCATGCGCGCTCAGTGAGACAGACGGCAGCGCGGATGGAATGGACGAAGCGCTCGCATGAGCCATAACAGCTACTAGTAGAAGGAGGGTATGTCTCGGAGGGAATACGTCGCCTCGTTTATGACGAGTCGATGCAATTCAAAATACACGCCGTCTCCCATTTTCGGTAAATCCGTGCTATCGTCTTCATTCGGGTTTGCGTCGATTCTCGACGGCTACTCGCGCATATCTCTTGCACCGTCGACGAGGACTGTGATGCGCCGTTTACTACTGTCATTTGCAACTTTGGGTCTATTAGCCGCATGTGGCGGCGGTG
>JANXUN010000643.1 GCA_025356185.1 Gemmatimonadaceae bacterium | reverse complement strand
CGGATCGAGCAACGGAAGCCCGAGCCGAGCGAGCTCGGCGTTTGTCGCTGTCAGGTCGCTCTTCCACACCTGCGCGAGCCGCGCCTCGTAGCCTGCAAGCTCGGTGGAGAGGATGCCGAAGATCTCCGGCATGTTGTTGGTCGGCCGCCCATCGCCGTGCTCCACCATCGACAGTAGCGTCGCGAGGCGGTTGTTCACCTTGATCGGAAAGTTGAGTGGGTCTTGTCCACTCTGATTGCGCACTTGATAGACCGACTCTTCGACGTCTGACGAATTCTTTTTGAGCGTTTCGCCCGTCGACGTAAGCGCCGCGTCATCGGCGGCTTTCGTCAGTCGCTGTGCGAGTTGCGCCTTCACGCGACGAATTTGAATGACCGCGTTATTTGCTTCGGTGGCCTTGTCGCGCACCGTGCGGCCAAAATCAAACTGTTTGTGCAAATCGGCATCGGAGACATCGGGGAGCAGCGGATTGCGTTTCACCACCAGCGGCGCTTCGAGCGTTTTTCCATCAGCAACCAAGCGAATCTTATAGTTACCCGATGGAATGGCGGGGCCGTTCGTGCCAGCGCCCCACAAAATCATTCCGGGAAATGATTCAATCGGTTGCGTACGCAAGTCCCACTGCAGGCGATTGAGTCCTTTCGCCGCGGGCAATGGAATCGCCCCGCCACCACGACGACCACCGCCACCGACGGGCGGTGCATTTGGATCGACACGAGTCGTATCCACTTCAAACGTGCGCATCACACCGCCGACCGAGTCGATGATTTGCAGCACGGCGCGCTTGGGAACGGACTTGAGCGCGTACGAGAATGTCACTTGCGGCCCCGACCGAATCGCTGTCGGCGGCGCGAAGAGAAATGTTTCTGCCGCAAGCACCGTTGGCGTGGCTTGCCGCAGGGGCGCAACGTTGTCGAGCACCCAGAATCCGCGACCGTGCGTGGCGATCACGAGCTCGTTCTCTTTCACGATCAGGTCGGCGACGGGCGTGCCCGGCATGTTCAGCGACAGCTTTTGCCACGTCGCGCCATCGTCGTACGAAATACGCACACCGTGTTGCGTGCCTGCGTAGAGCAATCCTTTGCGCCACGGATCTTCACGCACAGCGTGCACGTATTCATCGCTCGCGAGTCCGCTCACGATCTTTGTCCACGTCTTGCCGTAGTCAGTGGTTTTGAAAATGTACGGCGAGCGATCGTTCAACAGCGGCTTGCGCACCGCGACGTAGGCCGCGCCTGCGTTAAATGCCGACGCGTCGATTTGACTGACGCGACCAAAGTCAGGCATCTCCTTCGGCGTCACGTTCGTCCAGGTCTTTCCGCCGTTACGCGTCACGTGTACAAGTCCATCATCGGATCCCGTCCAAATGACGTTCGCGTTTGTTTTGCCCGGTCCGACTGAAAAAATCACGCCGTACACCTCGGGCCCGTTCATATCGCCCGTGATCGGCCCGCCAGACTTTTCCTGCGTTTCCGGTGCGTGACGCGTCAGGTCGCCGCTGAGTGCGGTCCAAGTGCGCCCGCCGTCAAGCGTGCGCCACAACCGTTGCGACGACACGAACAACATGCGCGGGTCAGCCTGCGAAAACACAATCGGATACGTCCACTGCCACCGCTCTTTGATATCCTTGGATGGCTCGCCCGAGTAGAACCACGGATACGGATTCACTTCGCGTGAGAGACCCGTACGCCGATTGTATTTGTCGAGATAGCCCCCGTTGTTGGTCCCGGCGTAAAACAGATCCGCGTCGCGCGGATCTGCGCCGATGTATCCGGGTTCGCCGCCACCAACGGGATACGACTGTGCAACGCCACCTGCCGTTGGATCAGCGCCCGCTGCAGGCCCTGCGCCGCGTCCACGTCCGCCGCCGCCCTGATTCCAGTTAAACGGAATGCACAACGTGCTGTTGTCTTGTTGCGAACCGCAAATGTGATACGGCACGCCGGCTGTTGCGATCACGTGATAAAACTGTTCCGTCGGAAAGTCTTGCGCTGTCCACACGCGACCGGTGTTCGTCGACACCGCACCACCGCCGTCGTTCGCAACGACCAAGTGCGTCGGATCGTCGGGATCAATCCACAAGTCATGCATATCGCCATGCGTGCCATTGTCGATGCCGACGATTGTCTTGCCGCCGTCGGTCGAGCGAAACATCGTCGTGTTTTGCATGTACACGATGTCGGCGTTCTTGTGATCGGCGAAAACATGCGTGTAGTAAAACGCACGCTGACGAATGGAGCGATTCTCGTTCACCAGCGACCACGTCGCCCCGGCATCATCGCTCTTGAACAAGCCACCGTTGTCGTTTTCGACCAGTGCGTACACACGACTGGAGTTTGCTGACGTGAGCGCAACACCAATGCGTCCCACCAGTCCAGCGGGCATGCCTTTGTTGCGCGTGATTTCCGTCCACGTTTCGCCGCCGTCGGTGCTCTTAAACAACCCGCTCCCTGCACCGCCACTCGACATCTGAAATTCTTTGCGGTACGCCTCCCACATCGCGGCGTACATCACGTTGGGATTGTTGCGATCAATCGCGATATCGATCGCGCCCGTGTTGTTATCGCGAAAGAGCACCTTGCGCCACGTCTTTCCGCCGTCGGTGCTCTTAAATACGCCGCGCTCGGCACTGGGCACGCTGTACTGTCCAAACACCGCGGCAAACACGACGTCCGGGTTCGTCGGATGAATGCGAATTTTTGAAATGGCGTCGACGTTACGAAAACCCACGTGCGTCCACTTCTTGCCGCCATCGGTGCTCTTGTAGATGCCGTCGCCCGGCATGATGTTGCCGCGAATGCACGTCTCACCCATGCCGATAAACACGATGTCCGGATTGGACTCGCTCACGGCAACCGCGCCGACCGACGCGCTGTTGATTTGACCGTCAGTGACCGGCGTCCAGTTTTCACCCGCATCGGTGGTCTTCCAGAGGCCGCCGCCCGTAGCGCCGAAGTAGGCCTCTTTTGGTCGACCCTTCACGCCACTCGATGCGATCGAGCGGCCACCCTTGTCGGGGCCGACATTGCGCCAGCGAAAATTGCTTAAAAACCCAGAATCGAGCACGACGGGCGCCAACGCGGTAGCACGGGCGGCAGGTTGCGCGACGGCAGCAGATTTCGCGGGTTTGGCCGCGGCGCCTTGCGCGCTCGCTTCGTGTGTCGCGACCAGCGCCGCGACGGGGAACGCGCGAAAAACACGCGACGATACAAGCAGCAGCGGACGCATCGACAGCATTCGCAGTCTCGGAAAAGGGACCCACAGCGTTATGCGGTTGAGCGCGTGCGGTGGTGCAGCGCCTCACCAATCAAGCAACGTTGCGTCGTCACGACGCGAACGCAAGTTGGCGGCGGGAGGCGCGCAAATCATGTCAAATTGATGACAGACAAGTGGGGTTCGGGAGGTCACGCGCGCGAAAGGGAGGCCGCGCACTTCGCGACCTCCCTGCTTCGCATCACACCCAGTGGTCAGTACGTGTAGCGCAGCTGCAGCGACGTGGTGGTCCCGTAAAACTCGCGCTGCTTATACGCGTTTTGGTCGTTGCCAAAAAAGTAGCCGAACGGCGCGTTGTTGATGTTCAGCACTTGCAACACCACCTGCGCATTCCGCTGTATTTGCAGGTTGAGCGACGCGTCGACTTGCTTGTGCGCCAGCATATGCGTGTCACCGGTCGCAACGCTCGCCGTGCCGTCGCCCAACGTGTAGATGTACGGGCCGTTGTACTGAACCGTTACGCGCGAACTCACTATGCCCTTTGCATACGTGAGCGCAGCATTGCCGTTCCAATTGGCCTGACGCGGAAACGGAAGACCCACACGTCCTTCGACGTTGCTGTGCGACTGCACGTACGTGGCGTTGGCATCTACGCCAAGACCGTTCAGCACGCCGGGTAAGAATGCGAGTCGACGAACGTACGCGCCCTCGACGCCGTAAATGTATCCGTCTTTGCCGTTCTGCGGCTGCGTGGCGTTAAACCCATCGTACGGCGCGCCGACATACGTGAACGTCTTGTTGTAAATGAAATCGGACAACGTTTTGTAGAACACGCCGATCTGCGCCACACCAACGTCCGAACTGAAGTGCTCGATCAGTGCGTCGTAGTTGATCGAGCGCGTCGGCTTGAGGTCGGGGTTGCCAAGGTTAATCGCGCTCGGGTCTGTAGCCGTGGCACCTGGCGTAACACTCACGCGCGGCGACAGCGCACCGTACGCTGGGCGTGCGATTCCGGTGGTCACCGCAAGGCGAAAGTTAGTTTGTTCGCTGAGACTCAATCGCAGTTGCGCACTCGGGAAGAAATTCATGTAACTGCCGTTGCCGGCAACCGGCGTCACCGTCGTCAACTTGGTCACCTTGTCGGTCACTGCTTTGTTTGCCGTGTACTCTGTCGACGTGTGCTCGGTGCGCAGACCGGCAACCCAGTGCCACGCCCCTGCATCAATCGTATACGTCGCATATGCTGCGCCGATGCGTTCTTGCGCGGTGTACACCTGCAGCTGCGACGTGAGCGTGTCGGTCGCCGTTGCCGAGAACCGTGACGCTTGACTGTTCAGAATGAAGTCTTGGTTCTTCTTGTCGTCAGGCGCGATGCCGAGCGGCAACATGCCGTTGTAGTGGTTGGGATTGGTGAACGATCCAAGCACATCGGCTAGCGTAAACGTCTGACCGGCCTTGAGTGCGCGGCCGTATGAGAAGTCGTCAAACGTGCGACGTTCCTGCCGGAATTTCGCGCCGAATTGCAGCGCCGACGACATACCCATCGTTTCAAACGGGAGCTTGCCGTTAATCTGTCCCGCGTAGTCTCGGCCGCGGGCAATCTGGTTCGCGACCACGTACGTGCGAAACGCAAACTTTGTCGGATCGGTCGGATACGTTCCCGCTGGATTGATGAGCGGCGTGGTTGGATCGCTGCGATCATACGTCATGTTCAATCCCGTCTGACGGAACGTGATATCGCCCGCATTCAGCCGGACAAACTCGTTTTGCGTGACACTCGCCGCATAGTCAAGCGCAACGCGCCCCGGCGCGGCGGTGCCGTTAAAGCCGAGCATGTAGTTCTGGTCGATCGGTGTGCGTTGTTGCACATTGCTCGTCACGTTGCCACCGGTGCTCGTGCCGGTGTTGTCGCCCGTTGGCGTGCTCGTCGCCAACGCCTGACCCTGATCTTGACGATACCGAATCGCCGCGTCGTTGAATCTCGTCCACAACGCTTTGAGCGTGAGACTGGTGCGGTCGTCCCACCGATAGTCAGTCGAGAACGCCAAGCCGCTGCGCTGCCGTTGCGTCCAGTACTCGCGACGGCTGGTCGTGAGCGGCACAACCACGTTGCTGCCGTTCAATGCCTTGTAGCCGTAGGTGGATTCGACGTCGTCGTACACACGATTGTTGCGGTCGTAGCTGCCGCCGAGAAACACACCAAGCTGCCGATCGTCGCCGAATCGGCCGCCGTACGAGATGGCACCCTGCCCCGCGGGTGCACGATACAAATCGCTGCGACCGTATTGACCGATGGCCGTTAATCCGGGCGCGTCGTTGGCAGTTTTCGTGTCGACGTTCACCGATCCACCAATCGCGTCGGCGTCGAGGTCCGCCGTGAGGGTTTTGCTGACTTGCGCGCGCGACAACAGCTCGGATGGAATGCCGTCCAGTTTCGCCATACGCGATCCGGATCCATCCTTATCGTCGAAATTGCCGGCGATGTGCGCACCATTCAACGTGACGTTGGAGAGATTCCCGTCAATGCCGCGAACTTGCACGTACGCACCCTCGCCTTCGTGACGCTGCAGCGAGACGCCAGGAAGTCGGCTGATGGCGTCGGCGGCATTGGCGTTCGGCAACGCGCGAATCTCTTCGGCGACCGTCAAGTTTTTGACGTTGTCGGCGATTTTTTGCACGGCCAGCGACAGCGCCGTTCCCGAGGCGCGTTGGGCTTCGACTTTTACCGCCGACAGCGCTGTGGCGGTTGCTGAAAGTTGCATCCGCACTGCACGAGGTGCGCGTGCCTCAAGCACTACCGAATCCGTCTTGAACCCTAGCAGACGGGCCCTGACAACAATGGTGCCGACAGACGGCGCGGCGAGCGTGAACGCGCCGTCCTTGTTCGTTAGGGTGGTTGCAGCGGTCGAATTTGTTGAGATTTGCGCGCCCTCGAGCGGGCGCCCCGACTGATCAGTAATGCGCCCGTTGACGAACGACTTTTGTTGTGCAACGAGCAGGCCTGGAACCACGAGTGCGGCGAACGCAACGGCGTTCACTCGGCACAAAAGGGAGCGAATGCTTAGAGCCAAAGCGAACTCCAATAGGGGACGGTCGGGGAGAGGAGGAACACACCACAAGCTCGCCGAAACTCCCTGATGCTGTGTTTACATCAGTGTCTCAATTCCGTCACAGAAATGGACGTAACGTAACAAGCATTGATACAATTCAGCATGGGCTCACGTGTCCACGAGTCACCGAAGCGAGATCGTACGCGACGCTCCAAAACGAATCGGCGTGCCGACTCGACCGCGCTCCACGTTCCATAGACACTCGCGTACCGTCATTCGCCGTGTCTGCGTATCGATCGTCACGAGCTCAAATGACAGTTGAGTCTCGTCTGCTGCTGAACGCGCCCCTTTCATCGGCGAGTCGATGCGGAACGTCGGCAGTTTGACATCGCCGTCGGGTCCACGGTAGTCGTAAAACTCGTGAAAATTGCTGTGTCCGTGAAAGTACGCTTTGATGTTTGCGTGGCGCCGAAGAAACGTCACGAAGTCGCGCTGCTCCACGTCGGTAGCCGACTTTGCACCATCGCCGCCGGTCGTCAAACCGGCCTCGGGAATCGCACGTGCATCGCGATACTGGTCACTGAGCAGATTCTCAAAGCGATCTTTGGCGTTGATGTCGTGCGCGCCATTTGGATTGATGAAATGCCGTGGATCGACATTGGGCGGATCATGCGCAAACAGCAACACCGGTCGGTTCGTTGGCACGCGCGCGAGATCGTGTTCGAGCCACGCGCGCTCGACGCTGTCGGGCCAGAGATTGAGAAACGCCAAATGCACGTTTCCCTGATCGACACTGAAATGAATGTGATCACGTGGATACTGATACGTCGCTGTCGTGCGCAGTTCGGCCGGATGGAGCATGCGATTATACATCTCCATCGCCGACGTCGCGTCGCGCGCCGAGTCGGCAATTTTTTCGGCACCGATCGCGTTGGACAGATCGTGATTGCCAGGTACCATCAGCACCGCGCTTTTACGTCCGGATCCGTCGCGCAGCGTCAGCGCATCGAGGAAGCCTTCACGAAACTCTGACCAACTAACGGCGGCGCGTTGCACCCCATCGTCGGCACGGTTGGCGATGTCGCCGGTGATGGCGACAAAATCGATCGCCCCAACTCGCTGCTCGGCACGAACGCCCAGGTCACGCGGCAGAACCAGCGACGAGACTGCATCGATCTGCGCAATCAGCGCCGAGTTGACGCGCGCCGCTCGAACGTTGGTGTCTCCGCGGAAGGCTCGCCGAGTGATGCCATAGTGCAAGTCCGACGTGATGACAAATTGCAGATAGCGCGACGACGCGACGACAGCAGTGCGCGTGGGCGGCGATGCGGGCGGCTGCGTCGCGGGCCCGGTGGCCACAAGAAGGGCGACGGCCGCGAGAAATCCCCGAATGTGCATGCCGTAACTTACGTTGGCCACGCTGTGGCGTTGACTCAAAATGCGCACAACGACCGCTGTATCGCGATCTCTGATTTCTCATTGCAGATTACACGCGTCGCTGTCCCCCTCACCCACTCGGCTTACCCATGGTCTCCAGCAAAGCCACCACCGCGGCCGCGTATCTCGCCAGTTTGCCCGCTGACAGCCGTGCCGTTATCGCTGCGGTGCGCAATGTGATCAACGCGAATTTGCCGAAGGGTTACATCGAAAACATGAACTGGGGAATGCTCAGCTACGAGATTCCGCTCGCGCGGTATCCCGACACGTACAATGGGCAGCCGCTCATGTACATCGCTCTGGCGGCGCAGAAAAACAATTTCGCGCTGTATCTCACGGGCGCGTCGGGCAATCCGACGCTCATGGGTAAGCTCGCTGCGGCGTACAAGGCCGCAGGGAACAAGTTGGACATGGGCAAGAGTTGTTTGCGCTTTTCATCGCTCGATGAATTGCCAATGAATGTTATTGCAGAAATTGTGGGCGCGTATTCGGTTGACCAGCGAATCGCGACGCATGAGGCGACGATGGGCGCGGCCAAAGGCGCGCGTGCGGCCAAGAACGCTCCAGCGAAAAAAGCACCGGTCAAGAAAGCGCCGTCGAAAAAAATTGCGGCAAAAAAAGCACCAGCGAAAAAATCATCGGCTGCAGCAAAAACAAAACGCCGCCCGCGATAATCGCGAGCGGCGCCGTGTCAGCCAATGTTTGGTGACGCGTTGGGCGCCGTATCAACGGCAGTAAAGTTATGCGTTGGTGGAGCGCTTCCGGCGTACCGCGAATCCAAGAATTCCCATGAGCCCCGCGCCCATCAGGAGCACGCTTGACGGCTCGGGTGTAACGACGGTCAAGAATCCGCGAATTTCTCCGCCTGGGAAAGTCGACGTATGAATGTTGAGGTACGCGTTGCCGCTGATCATTCCGGCATAGAGAGCAGTGAATGCGCTGGCTGTTGTGCCGCCATTCGTTGTGACGTACGCCGGATTGAAGAACGACGCCAGCGTCATGTCGTACGTCATATCGAACGAGCCCGCGGTAACGCCGAGCGGGAATCCCGAGAACGTCGGCGTCATCGTGGCAACGCCTGCCGTTCCTGCGCCTGCTACTAGAGTGCAGCAATGGATGTGCGATGCGGTCGTGGTGCCGGTCAGTCCGGTAAAGACGGCCTGCACCCGGAACGTGTGAGCGATGGCATCATACGTGACGAGTGCGGACCCCGTGCCCGGCGAAACGTTCGCGGGCGACTCGCTTGGTCCGTTCAGAATTGCCGACCACTGCTGCGCCTGCGCCACCGTGGCCGATAGCGTAACTCCTGCCGCGACCGCCACCATCCGGCCCATTCGACCAAGCGTACTCATCTGAATCTCCCTCGTGTTTAAAGTTGCGCGCGACCTGCCCTCGAGCGGCCGCACAAATATTCTACGAACACGTCGATCATACCGCGCTTTTGTAGAACCGCAATCGGCGTTTCGAGTCACATTCGCTATTTTCCCACATGACCACCATCAAGCAAGACGACCTCATCCAATCGGTCGCGGACGCGCTCCAGCACATCTCGTACTACCACCCGCTGGACTACATCCACGCCCTCGCGGACGCGTACGACAAGGAGCAAGGGCCCGCCGCAAAGGACGCGATCGCGCAAATTCTGACCAACTCGCGCATGTGCGCCGAAGGTCATCGACCGATCTGCCAGGACACTGGCATCGTGGTCGTCTTTCTCAAAGTGGGCATGAACGTGCGATGGGATGCGACCATGTCAGTCACCGACATGGTGAACGAAGGCGTGCGTCGCGCGTACCTGCTGCCAGAAAACGTGCTGCGCGCGTCGATCGTATCCGACCCCGCCTTTACGCGAAAGAACACCAGAGACAACACACCAGCCGTCGTGCATTACGAGATCGTTCCCGGCGATACGGTCGAAGTGAAGCTCGCCGCGAAAGGCGGCGGCTCCGAAAACAAATCCAAATTCGCGATGCTCAATCCCAGCGATTCCATCGTCGACTGGGTGCTCAAAACGGTGCCACTGATGGGCGCCGGCTGGTGCCCACCAGGCATGCTCGGCATCGGCATTGGTGGCACCGCAGAGAAGGCGATGTTGATGGCGAAAGAATCGCTGATGGAACACATCGACATGACGCAGCTCAAAGCGCACGGTCCGCGCAACAAAATCGAGGAGATGCGTATTGAACTCTTCGACAAAGTGAACGCGTTAGGCATCGGCGCGCAGGGGCTTGGCGGACTGTCCACCGTGCTTGACGTCAAGATCTTTGACTATCCAACGCACGCCGCGTCAAAGCCGATTGCGATGATTCCGAATTGTGCAGCGACGCGTCATGCGCATTTTGTCTTGGACGGAAGCGGCGTCGCAGAATTGCCAACGCCAAACATTGCAGATTGGCCCAGCGTGACGTGGCGTCCCGATGTGAACGCCAAGCATGTCGATCTCAACACGCTCACAACAGACGTTGTGCGTACGTGGAAAGCGGGCGACCGTCTGCTGTTGAATGGCAAACTGCTCACCGGTCGTGACGCCGCACATAAACGCATTGCGGATTTGTTCGCGAGCGGAGAGACACTTCCCCCCGAAGTCGACTTTACGAATCGCGTGATTTACTACGTCGGTCCTGTTGATCCCGTGCGGGAAGAAGCGGTGGGGCCAGCGGGACCGACGACTGCGACACGCATGGACAAATTCACCGAGATGATGCTGTCAAAGACGGGACTCATTGCAATGATCGGAAAAGCGGAGCGCGGACCGACGGGGCTTGAAGCGATTCGCAAACATCAAGCCGCGTATTTGATGGCCGTTGGCGGCGCGGCGTATCTCGTGTCGAAGGCGATTCGTTCGTCACGCGTCGTCGCGTTTGCTGACCTTGGTATGGAAGCGATTTATGAGTTTGATGTGCACGACATGCCGGTCACGGTTGCCGTCGATGCGACCGGATCGAATGTGCACGAAACGGGGCCGCGCGAGTGGCAGGAGAACATTCGGAAGCTACCGATTTTGGTGTGACGCCTGGAGTGTGCGACGTGCTGAGAGATCCATACTGACTACCACGGATCAGAACGGATTTGACGGATAAGAACGGATCAAGCAAAAGTTTTTTTGTTGAATCTGTTGCTATCCGTCAAATCCGCTGTCATCCGTGGTAATCTGTTGCTGTGCTACGCCTTCGTAAACGTCAACACCGCAAACACGACCGCAGTCAGCGCCGACAGCAGCGCGATCGGTCCGACGGTCTGAATGCGTTTCATGGCAGCCATGTCGCCGCTAAACGCTTTGCGCATGTTCATGTGAATGAATCCGACGGCAGCGACCAGCACCACGACCGCCGTGAGCTTCACCTGAAAGGTCCACGGCATGCCCGCAAAGCCCTGATACTTGGTGAAGAGCATGGTCGGGCCCGTGGTGAGCAACAGCGCCAGCCCGATATCGCCAACGCGAATCATGACGGGTGGAAAGCGACCTAACACTTTCTTTTCATCGGGTGTGGCTTTGGCTGCGATTGACGCCATCACAATGTTTGCGAACGACACCGACAGTCCCATCGCCACACCGAGAATGTGCAGCACCAGTAACGCTTGATTCATCGTCCTCTCCATCGTAGGGTGACAGCTGGCAACGCAGCGGGATGCCCTCGCGGCACAAGCTCCAGCGCCGTAGCAGGTCTATGATACGCGCTTGACAACGATCGGTCGAGCGGTGCTAAGTATGCGAGTGAGAATGCGCGGCGTGGGGCTCTGTGCGGCGCTGATCGCCGCGATTGTGGCGGTCGCGTGTCATCCGGCGGCCGGCGCTTCGCGGGTGCGGCTGACCCGGGGACAAGAATCGCGGGCACACGAATCGTTGGTGCAGACATCGCCTAGCACGGGACGGCTTGTTGACCTGAGTGAATCCGCTCGGGCCGCGATGGTCATCTGCCATGACACGCTTGGGCGACCCGCGAACTTCACACGTGTCGTCGAAGTCAGTCGCTGCTCGCCATGCGTTGCAACCGGGGTTGACAGCGGCGGCGGGCGCGCGCTCGCAATCGCCCGCCAGCTGTGGGCGCAACGGCAGCGTGCGCCGTACGATGCGCTCGACGAGCATGATATGAGCGGGGCATGCGCGAGGCTCGCGTACGATGTCGTGCGCGCGGCACGCCCGCTCGACGACTCGCTGCTGGTCGAGTACACCTTGTTTCGGCTCGCCGATATGCGTGCATGGGAGCGATGGACTGCGCTCGCCGCATTGAACGCGCGCATTGAACAACTCGATCAACAACAAGACCGCGCGGCCGGAACTGCAATCGTCACCGCGCTCGCGCGAGGCGTGTGGGAACGGGCGCAGCGACAGCTAGAACGTCCCATCGACATCAACGAGGACGTTGTCGAGACGCGCGCACATGAACTCGACGAAAATGTGAAGTCTCTCCGCTTCATACCAACGCCACCCCCAACGTCCGGCAGGCTTGGCATCTCTGAGGCGGGCTGGGTCGCGCAACTGTTCACCGTCGCGGCGCAGCGCACCGATGTGCCTACGGTGCGCAGTGCGCTTCTCCGACTCGCGCTCGCGCCGTGGGCCACCTTACACAGCTGGAATTCGCTCGACTCGGCCGCGCACGCATTGCTACAGCTAGCGCCGCGAGATTCCGCAGTGTTGCCTGCGATTGCGCTCGCTGCATACAAGCGCATCAAACACCCCGTCGAAGAGTCCCCACTCGTCATGCGGTTGTTTGACGAAGCACTCGCCGCACTGCCCCGCGCGGATTCGGTCCGATACGACAGTTTTGACGGCGTGCTGGCGCAGAGCGATGATCAGTGGCGCTACGGATTTCTTGCGAACGATCGTGCGTTCCTTGAAACGCGCGGCTGGTCGGTCGTTGATCCGTTGTGGACGACACCCGTCAACGAAATTCGCCTCGCGCGACGGGCACGCGTGACAGAAGCCGACTATCGCTATGCAGATATTGCACCGCACGGAACCGCGGGAAGCGAGACACCACCGGGGCAGCTGCTGCAGCGATTGGGCGCTCCGTATAGCAATTGGCGTGTGACGCATACGCCGAGTTTTGGCCGCACCGTTATGACGGCTGGGTGGCCGTCGATGCCTGCAACCGTTGAGATCGAGGACAATAGTGAGTCGTGGCACCTGTTCTATGGCAACGCGCTTACACCGAGCAAGGCGGCGCTGTTCACTCCGGTGTATACCGCGCAGTGTCCCCAGCCAGTCGACCGCCTGAATACGCTGCTTCTCTGCGCTCTCACGCGCCGTGCTGAATGGAACGGCGTGCCGTTTTACGGCACCAGTGACACGATCGATGTAACGCTGGCGCGATTTCGTGCGCCGCACGACTCTGCCGACGTGTACATCGGTGCACGCGTGCCTCTTCGCGCGTTTAGTCATCGCGATGCGACGGATGCAACTGCGAAGGATCGCATCACCGTAGGCGCGTGGCTGACAAGCACGACGGGTACTCCAATATTTCACCACGACTCAGCGTGGACCTTGCCCAAGGAAGGCACCATCGCATCGTACGCACAGTGGCGAGCGAAGAGCGGTTCCGGGTATATGATGCATCGCGTTGAAGCGATGGAACCGTCGCAGCTGGCGTCTGCGCGAGGCGTCGCGCAGTACACATCAGACTCGGCCGTCACGTTTTTGCTGCGCGGATTCGGATTGAGCGATATTCTTGTCGCGAAATCGGCGCGTCTGCGTAGCGGACTTTCATCGGCACCGGCGCGTTGGAGCGATCTCGTCGTGGAGCCCAACGGAGGGGTCGTGTTGCCGCTGCAAACGTTTGCGATTGCGTTTGAGATGTACGACCTCAGACCCGATGCGAACGGACGAGTTCGGTGGCGCGTTGAGTTGCGCCGCGAACATGGTTCGCTTGTGTCGCGCGACAACATGCGCGACGCACTCGCTGCCTCCAACAAGGCCGGATCTCGTGTACTCGCAGTCGACTCCGACGTGCCAGATGTTTCGTACACGCGCGACGCCGTGGCGGCGCCAGCAACGCTCGAAAGCATCAACTTTGGATTCAGCAATGCGCCGGTTGGCCGACACGTCTTGAACGTGCGCGTAACAGATCTCGTTAGCGGTCAATCAGTGTCGCGGAGCGTCAGCGTGCGCATTCTCGCTGCCGATGCGCAACAGCGCGGGACGTTTCCCGCTGACCCGACGCGGCGTTAGTCTTTTGCGAGGA
>JANXUN010000610.1 GCA_025356185.1 Gemmatimonadaceae bacterium | reverse complement strand
GTGGGACAACCACTTCTCCGCCGTCCGGGCGGAGGAGTCGCACTTCCGGCGGAGCGAGTGTCATAAGCGCGGCCACCGCACGGCGATCGTACGCCATTGCCAAGCTGATCTCGACTGACCTTTCCGAGTTCTGACACATCTCCACTCGCAAAGCTTTCTCATCAATCGGCCCGGTCCAGCCCGCGGCAGCCATGGTCGCGGGCATGGGCTTCCGCGCTTTCATTTGTGACAGCATGTGCGCCTTCCGAACGCCGGCAGAGTCACGCATAGCTCTCGCAAGCGCATTGAGCTTGGACACTTGCTCTGCACTGAGCGCGAGTTCCTCGCGATGCCCAAGCACAAAGTCCGCGGGCTGATTCATTTTCGTCGCGGCACCAATCATCGCGGCACGCGTCGCCGAGTCCTGCATGGGAAGCCCCTGAGCGCGCACAGTCGTCGAGGTGGTCAGTGCAATGCAAACCGCAATCAGCGTAAGAGTGGGGCACATGTTCATTCCTTGGGTAAGTGACAACAGCGAACGATCGTGTCTGAATTTCGGGCGGATAGGCAATGGACCGAGTATAACGTTAATGCAAGGATAGCTCGGCTCACCAGACCATCGGCGCTACGCGGCGGTAGCTGAGCGAGAGAGTCCATTAGAAACCGGAGGGCGCAGACGAAACGTTAGTATTGAGGCTTGCAGAGTTTTTGAAGACGCGCTGCGCTAGCCGTTCCCGTTAGGTAACTCATAATCACCTGTGCGCGCTTGTTACAACGCGACCATCAGCGAGCAGCGTGACGGAGCGAGATCACGCGAATCACCTCGCTCCGCAGACGTTGCTTAGTGGCGCCCGCCGTACTGCTCGTCCAACAGTTCGATAATGCGCGTCCATCCGCCAATGTGTCCCTGAATCTGCGATTCGGGCAGCTGCACCTGCGTTAACACCACTTCCGTGCGCGGAGTCTTGCCCTGCACCGCGTTGAAACACACGGTGACAATAGAGTCTTGATGATTCGTGCTCTTCGACACCCACGTGAACACGAGTTTGCGAGGGCGATCGATTACGCGAAACTCGCCGGTATGCGCATGGATAACGTCGTTCACATACATGTCAATCGTGAAGCAACCGCCCACGCGCGGATCACAGGTCACGTCTGACAGACGCTCGCCACCCGGTCGCATAAACTCCGCGAGCGATTTGGCGTCGAGAAACGCGTCGAAGAGTTCCTCTGCAGTGGCCGCGATTTCGCGGCGCACGGTGAGTTGTGCGACTGGCTGTTCGATCTTGGCTGCGGTCATGGCTTTTTCTCCTTTTTGGCTGAATGACGACGTTTGCGTTGCACCATCTTGTCGAGTGCTTCGAGTCGAACGGTCCAGAACTGTCGGTAGTACGCCATCCATTGGTCCGCTTCAGCCATAGCGGTTGCGTTAAGTGAAAGGATGTGTTCACGCCCCAGCACCGTGCGTTCCACAAGTCCTGCGCGCTCGAGCATGCGGACGTGTTTGGATACGGAGTTGAGCGAGATCGGATACGCGGCGGCGATGTCCGTCACGCGCGCATCGCCGGTGGCGAGTTGTGCGAGAATGGACCGACGGGTCGCATCGGCGACTGCGCCGAACACGGCGTCGAGATGTGCACTGTGATATTCACCCATAAGGGTTAATAATAGGCTGTCGGGCGCCGCTGTCAAGCGCGTGATCCGGACCGATGAGGACCACTTGCCGAAGCACATTCGAGTCTCATTTTCGACTGATGCGTTTCGTCCTATCCCCACGTGGTCTGTGTGCCGCACTTTCGGCGGCGCTCTTTGTCGTTGGCGTGACAGCTCACGACGTCATCGCACGGCCCGCGATGACGGTTCGCGACAGCGCCGCCGTCACGGTGATCGACAATCTGCGTCCGACGTGGACCGCAGCTCAAACGTGGCGCCTGTCTGCGAAACCACGGCTAGCTCAATGGTGAGTTCGTTCGACAAGTACACGACGGTCCGTTCCGCTCACGCTTGGTGCCGAACTTGTGCACGCGACAAACGGGAATTCACTGTTCATCGGTTTTGGCAGTGAGTTTGCGTTACGCGAGTACGATGCATTCTTCACGCTTTGATGTATCATTGGTCGTGCGTGGACACCGAAGTTGATATCCGCGAAAGACCAGCAGGTACGTATCTCTCGCAGGGAGAGTTGACTCGGACACTAAGCGGTCACAGCGGCCGACGGTGCCGAAGCAAACCGCGGCGCTCGCCCGGCGCCCCGACCTGGTGTTGTCCGACGTAACGGTCCCTGTCATGGACGGCATCGTGGGTAAGCGAGCACAGCGACGACGGCTTGGTTGATGCACTCACGATACGGTGTGGTGCATCAACCAAGTGCATGCGCGCCGCTTACTTCGTCGGTGGCAAAATCACGGCGTCAATGACGTGAATCACGCCGTTCTTCGCCATGATGTCGGTCTTCACAATGTGCGCCTGATTGATCATCGGCTTGCCGTCCATCACCATGATCTTTGCTTCGGCGCCGTTCACCGTCTTCACACCCTTGCCCGCCAGCTTGAGTGCTTCCGCGGCCGGCACCTTGCCTGCAACCACATGATACAACAAGACGGCCTTGAGCTTGGCCTTGTCCTTGCCTAGCGCTTCGAGCGTCGCGGCCGGAACCTTGGCAAACGCCTCATCGGTAGGAGCAAACACGGTAAACGGTCCTGTACCCTTCAATGTTTCCACAAGCCCTGCGTCGCCGAGCAGCTTGGCGAGGGTCTTGAACGAACCGGCGGCAACCGCCGTCTCTACGATGTCCTTATCCTGCGCCTGCGCCGAACGCGGCGCGGAGAGGGCGATCATCGCAACACCAGCAACCAACACGAACAACTTGCGCATCGAAAAGCTCCGGAGATAGTTGAACGCCGCATCATCCTGTGCGGCTGCAGGCCCAATGCGTCCCGACGCCTACGGGATCCCGAGAGTTCGAGCAATGCCGTCCGCTTCTCACATTGGTACGTTTGTGATGGTATGGTTCGGACTGCTGCGCCTATTCTTCATAGCGCGCGAAGTTTTTTGGCGGACGTCGCTGACTCGCTGTTGTTCGTACCTCTTAACCGGCAATTGCTGATGACTCGCTCACTTATTGTGCTCACGATCGCCGGGTCGCTT
>JANXUN010000549.1 GCA_025356185.1 Gemmatimonadaceae bacterium | reverse complement strand
CCCAGATGCTGTTTGATCGCGTCGAATCCGAGCTGTCCGCGATTCCTGGCGTCACAGCAGTAGCAACGTCGTTGGTACCGCTCTTGGCCGGAAGCAATTGGGGCACGGGTGTGTACGTGCAGGGCTATCCCCATGGACCTGACATTGACAACAACTCCCGTTACAACGAGATCGGCGCCGGCTACATGACGGCGCTGGGCGTGCCCATCTTAGCAGGACGAGAATTTACGACGGCGGATCGATTTGGCGGCGCTCGTGTCGCGATGGTCAATCAGACCTTCGCGAAGAAATTCAATCTTGGCAACGACGCGGTGGGAAAGTTTATCTCCGACGACAGCCCAGACTCGATCAACATTCAAATCGTAGGCTTGGTGCAGGACGCGAAATATTCATCGGTCAAAAACGAAATTCCGCCACTCTTCTTTCGTCCGTGGCGGCAAGATGCGCATGCCGGATCAATGTATTTCTATGTCAAGACATCGCTCCCGCCGGAACAACTGCTGGGTGTGATTCCCGCGACGATGAAGCGCATCGATCCGACATTACCCGTCGAAGATTTGAAGACGATGCCGCAGCAAATTCGCGAGAACGTGTTTCTCGATCGCATGATCAGTATTTTGTCGGCGGCATTCGCTGTGCTCGCGACGTTGTTAGCGGGAGTTGGCTTGTACGGCGTGTTGGCGTATTCGGTCGAGCAACGCACCCGTGAAATTGGCGTGCGCATGGCGTTGGGTGCCAACGGAAGTCGCGTGCGGGCGATGGTGATGCGACAGGTGGGCGGTATGCTGCTGGCCGGCGGCATCGTGGGCGTGGCAGCGGCGGTGGGTCTTGGTCGCGCCGCGCAGACGCTCTTGTTCGGATTGCATGGATATGATCCGATCGTGTTCGTGTTGGCAGTCACGCTCTTGGCGGCGATTGCGCTGCTGGCCGGCTTCGTGCCGGCGCGTCGCGCGTCGCAGGTCGATCCCATGCACGCATTGCGCTACGATTGAATGCGGCTACTCTTTCCGACTCACATTCGACGATTCACGTGATGGATATCGCTCGTCCTCCGCAGTCCAAGCGCAAGCGCAACATCGGTTTCGGTGTGGCCGCGGTCGTGGTGGTTGGCGCTACTGTGTGGCTCAGTCAACTCGGCCCCGCATCGCAAACAATTGATCGCGCGGCCGTGCTAATTGATACAGTGAAGCGTGGCGATGTTGTGCGCGAAGTGCGCGGTAACGGCACACTCGCTCCCGAACGAATTCGCTGGATTACGGCGCAGGCATCAGCGCGCGTCGAGCGTCTGGGTTCGGAGTCAGGGCGCGCCGTCGCCGCGAATGATTTGCTGCTCGAGCTGTCGAATCCGGATTTGCAAATTCAAACAATGCAAGCCGAGCAGCAGGTGCGTCAAGCACAGATCGATTTGCTCAACTTGCGCACGTCACTGCGCGGCGGCGTGCTGACGCAAGAAGGGGTGGTCGCCTCGATGAAGACCGCGTTCGTAAGCTCCACGCAAGAAGCGCGGGCCGCTGACTCGATGGTCAAGCTGGGACTGATGCCGGCGTTTGACGTCGCGAACAAAAAAGCGGCTGCGGAGGAATACACGACGCGGTATCGCGTGGAGCGCGATCGATTGGCGCTGATGGCCGCATCAATCGATTCACAGCTCAGTGTGCAAGCGTCGCGCGTGGTGCAGTTGCAAGCGATCGCGAACAGTCAGCTAACGCGACTAAAATCTTTGCAAGTGCGCGCGCCCGAGGCAGGTGTGTTGCAAGACCTCACCCTCCAACTCGGACAGTGGGTGCCCGAAGGAACCGCACTCGCGAAGGTCGTGCAGCCTGGCAAACTCAAGGCCGTGCTGCGTATTCCCGAATCGCAGGCGAAGGATATTCAGCTTGGTCAGCAAGCGTCGATTGATACCCACAACGGATTAGTGAAAGGACACGTTGCGCGGAAAGACCCCGGGTCGAGCGGCGGCAACGTCACCATCGATGTGGTGTTAGACGGTGAATTGCCTGCCGGCGCAGTGCCAGATATCAACGTCGACGGCACCATTCTGATCGAGCGGTTGCAGAACATCGTGTACACAGGACGGCCTGCGATGAGCGTGGGTACGGGCTCGGTCACGCTGTTTCGACTCATTGATGGCGGCACGGCGGCCGTGCGTGTGCCGGTGATGCTGGGTCGCAATTCGGTGAACACAATCGAGATTCTTAAAGGGTTGAACGTTGGCGATCAAATCGTTTTGTCAGACATGACCTCCTACGCGGCTGTCGATCGCGTTCGCATCAAGTAACGCACTTTTTCACACTTTGGTATCGGAGTCTGTTTATGGCCGCCACGACTGATTCGCTCATTCGCATGACCGGTATTCAGAAAGTGTTTTACACCGATGAACTGGAAACCCACGCGTTGACCGACGTGCACTTTGAGATTCGCAAAGGGGAGTACGTCGCAATCTCCGGTCCCTCGGGCTGTGGCAAGACGACGTTGCTGTCGATTCTCGGGCTGCTCGACGCGCCCACCGGTGGGGAGTACCACATCAACGGCACGTCGGCCGCGAAGCTGGCGCCCGTTGAGCGCGCCCGCGTTCGCAATCGCGAGATCGGTTTCATTTTTCAGGCGTTCAACTTGATCGGTGATTTAACCGTGTTTGAAAACGTCGAATTGCCGTTGACCTATCGCGATATGAATGCAAACGAGCGCAAGGAGCGGGTGAATGCTGCGCTCGAGCGCGTCGGGATGACGCATCGCGCCAAGCATTACCCGCCGCAGCTCTCGGGTGGTCAACAGCAGCGTGTCGCTGTCGCGCGTGCCGTTGCGGGCGACCCGGCCATTTTGCTCGCCGACGAGCCAACAGGAAATCTCGATTCCAAGAACGGCGAGGCGGTCATGGATTTGCTGCGAGAGCTCAATCGCAACGGCTCTACGATTTGCATGGTGACCCACGATTCGCGATACGCCAAGCATGCCGATCGCGAAGTGAGTTTGTTCGATGGGCGCGTCGTTGATGCGGTGGGTGCCGCCTAAGGCCATCGCTGGGGGTCGTCAGCGCTGCGTCGGCTTCCCATTCATTTCGCGCGCATTCGGGAGTGCGTATGCGCCTTTGGTACGCAGATCGCCGCACCGCGTGAGCGCTTGATCGGATTGTGGATCGATCGTGTCTCTCAGCGCGATGGCATCGACAAGCAGCGTCTCGGCGCGTGCGTGCGCGGCGTTCCACGACACTGCGCACGTTTCGCGTGCCCGCTCAATCGCCGCGAGGCGTGCGATACCGCGTTCCGCCGCGCGAGATAGTCCATACCAGGCACCCACGCCAATAATTGCGGCGACCGCCATCGCGATCAGCCCCTTCACGCGATACGCATCGCCGTTCGCTACATCGTCGTCAGTCATTACGCGCCCGCGACAATAGTCGGTAGCAGTCGCGGCGCGCGACGAGCGTTGGTCGCTTGCTCAAACGCGTACGCGAGCGCAATGAGTCGGCCTTCCGTCCATGCGCCACCAATAAAGGACAGCCCCACCGGCAGTTCGTGTACCATACCCATCGGTACGGTAATGCTCGGATAGCCCGCGACTGCTGCGACGCTCGAGTTGCCGCCCGTGTAATGATCGCCGTTGAGATGATCGGTGGGCCACGTCGGGCCGTTGGACGGTGCGATGATCGCATCAATTCGATGTGCCGCGAGTACTGTGTCGATACCTTCAGTGCGCGACAAGCGGCGACACGTCGCCAGTGCCTCGAGATACTTCGCGTCAGTGAGCGATCCTCGCGCATGCGCTTTCTCAAACTGCTCTTGTCCAAACCACGGCATCTCTCGTGGTGCGTTTGCGCTATTAAACGCGATCAAATCGTCGAGACTTTTCATACGCGACGTCGCGCCGCGCGATGCCAAATACGCGTTGATGCCATCTTTGAACTCGTACAACAACACTTCCGTTTCTGCGTCGTCGGTCTTGCCAACCGTCGGCACGTCAGCGTCGACAACTTCGGCCCCTGCTTTGCGCAACGCGGCAATCGCGCGCTCAAAAACCGCGTCAACGTCGGGATGAAAGCCCGCCATGTTGCGCGCGACACCAATGCGTGCGCCGCGCAGTGCGTTGGCATCGAGAAACGTGGTGTAGTCGGCGACGCGATGAATGGCACTCGGTGTCGTCGCGGCGTCACGAGTATCAACGCCTGAAATCGCGCTGAGCAGCGCCGCGGCATCCGATACTGTGCGCGTCATTGGCCCCGCAGTGTCTTGCGTCGCACTGATGGGAATGATGCCGCTTCGACTCACGAGCCCAACCGTCGGTTTGATGCCAACCAATCCGCAAATAGACGACGGACAAATAATTGAACCGTCGGTCTCTGTGCCAATGCCGACGGCGGCAAGATTCGCGGAGATTGCCGCACCCGTGCCCGAACTCGAACCGCACGGATTGCGATCGAGCACGTACGGATTGCGCGTTTGTCCGCCGCGTCCACTCCATCCACTCGACGATCGCGTCGATCGAAAGTTCGCCCACTCACTGAGATTGGTTTTGCCGAGAATGACGGCGCCGGCAGCCCGTAGCTGGGTGACGATGAATGCGTCGCGCGGTGCTGGCGATCCGACGAGCGCGAGCGAACCCGCCGTCGTTTGCATTTTGTCGGCCGTGTCGATGTTGTCTTTGATCAACACGGGAATGCCGTGCAGGGGGCCGCGTGCCTTGCCTGCTTTGCGTTCGGCATCCATCAGCGCGGCGATCGTCATCGCGTCGGGATTGACTTCCATCACCGCACGCAGCGACGGCCCCTTCGCATCGATGGCGGCAATCCGTGCGAGATACGCCACGGTGAGCGCGTGCGATGTGAGCGTCCCGGCGGCCATGCGCGATTGCATTGTGCGGATCGACATCTCTGCGTACGCAAACGGCATGTCAGCGCCGCCATGCGACACGACATCCGCGCTTGCATCGCGATCCTTTACCGACGTGCCCGACTCAGCTTCCGCATCGCGCGCAATCATGAGCGACGCCGCGCTCGCCACTGCGCCACCCACAAAATGCCGGCGATCCATCGTATCAGACATGAATGCCCCTAAACCGCGGCGAGCGCGACGGCAAAATCGTTGAGTAAATCACGCACATCTTCGAGGCCAATACTCAATCGCACGTAGCCTTCGCCGACAGCGTCCGCGCCCCATCGCGCGCGTCGCTCTGCACTGGTGTGTATGCCGCCAAAGCTGGTCGCTTCAAACACCAACTGCGATGTGGCAAAAAAGCGCTCGACTGATGCGCGGTCCGCCAACTCAAATCCAATCACCGGTCCAAACAGCGTCATCTGCTTTGCGGCCGTCGCGTGCGACGCATCACTCACCAATCCCGGATACCGCACGCGCTGCACTTTGCCATGTGATGCCAACATCGTCGCAATAATTTGCGCCGACGCGCACTGCCGTTCGAGTCGCACCGCGAGTGTGCCCAACGAACGATGCGCCATCCACACTTCCATTGGTCCCGGAATGGATCCCATGCGCGTGCGATAGGTGCGAATCGTTTCCGCCCACGCGACGTCACGCGCGGCCACGTGACCCAGCACGACGTCCGCGTGTCCCGTCATCGCTTTCGTATCCGACATCACTGCGAAGTCGGCGCCGAGCGCGAGTGGCCGTTGTCCGAGTGCCGTCGCCGTGGTGTTGTCGACCGCCACCAGCGCGCCGGCTTGGTGCGCCGCGGCGCACAATAGCGCAATGTCGCACACGTCGAGCTCTGGATTCGTTGGCGATTCCAACCACAGCAATTTCGCACCCTTCAACAGTTCGCGTTGCGCGTTGTTCGCCGTCGGTGCCATCACCACGTTCACGCCGTGCGCGGCGAAATAGTCGGTCGCGATCAATCGCGTCGTGTAGTAGCTCTCTGAAGGCATCACGAGTGTGTCACCCGGACGGAGCACCGTCGCCAACACGGCCGCGCTCGCTGCCATCCCCGATGGAAACAACACGGAAGGGCCCCCCTCGAGTGCCTCCAGCGCTGCTTCATAGCGTTGCCACGTTGGATTATGAAAACGTCCATACGTGAACGCCGAGTCTGCGGGATCGCCCGAGGCGTGATAGGGCGCCGCAAACGTCGGTCCGGGTAGGTACGGCGTGCCTTGTGCTTTTGGCAGCAGCCCGGCGTGCACAACGCGCGTACCATCGTGCCACGAATTCATCGCGTCACCGCGAGACGCGTGCTCGGCTCCGGCGCTCACGACGCGCTCGTGTGCGGAAACTCCGCATCGCTCAGCGTGCGCGCTTCGTCGATGAGCATCACGGGAATTCCATCTTGCACGGCGTACACCAACTTGTCCGCGCGGCACAGCAACACTTCGGGTGCATGCGCGCGATACTCAAGGGCACCTTTGCACTTTGGGCACACGAGTATGTCGAGTAAATCAGGAGACAACGTCACATCAAGCTCCTTTCGGACGAAATGCGGCCGGTGCGGCCGCTGTGCTTTCAAAGCGCGGTCCACCGATGAGGTCGATGCAGTACGGAATCGCGGCAAAGATCGCGCCGAGGCACTCTTCGATCGCCGCAGGTTTGCCAGGTAAGTTCACAATCAGCGACCTACCGCGCGTTCCCGCTACCTGTCGCGACAGAATCGCTGTTGGCACCGTGCGCACCGAGACTGCGCGCATTTGTTCGCCAAAACCGGGTAGTAGTCGATCACACACGGCGACGGTCGCCTCGGGCGTGACGTCGCGCGGCGCGGGGCCAGTGCCACCGGTCGTGACAATCAACGGACAGTGCACATCGTCAGCCAACTCACGCAGTATCGCTTCGATGCGTGGTTGCTCGTCAGGAATGACGCGAATGATCGGCGTAAATGGTGATGCGATCCATCGCTGCAATACCGCAAGAATCGCCGGCCCCGACAAATCCTCATACACGCCAGCGCTCGCACGGTCGGACACCGTGACGATGCCGATGGGATAGAGTGCGTGTGCCTGGGTTGCCATTGGCCAAAGCTACCACCGCTATCGCATTCAGGCAGTCATGCCGACACGCGCCCAACGCGTAGCGTGAGCGGCCATTGCACACGCAGTCGCTCGCGCGATCCCCACGCCACCGCGAGTTCCCCCTCGACCTCGTCAACTGGATCGTCGCCATGCTCGGCGCGGAAACGGGACACGGCGCTCCATGTGCGCAGGTAGCCTACCAACTGAGGCAACGCCCAATCCGCTTCCATGGCAAATGGCTCCGCCCCAAACTCGTCGGCGTCCAGGGACGCAAACGGA
>JANXUN010000259.1 GCA_025356185.1 Gemmatimonadaceae bacterium | reverse complement strand
AGCGTCGATCGTCCTGAAATTATTTGGCACCCCCGATGTATGGACCGCATCGGACGCGAAGGCGCACACTGTTCTCGCGCAGGCAAAGCACGTCGCATTCCTCGCCATTGCCGCGTCCGCGCGACGATCGTTGGTGCGGCGCGAGCGCGCGATGGGTTTGCTCTGGCCCGATCTTGACGACGATCGTGCCCGCAATGCGCTGTCAAAAGCCATTCACAACTGCCGGCGTGCGCTCGGCGAAGACGCGCTCGTTGGTCGCTTCGCCGACGAGATCGGACTCGACGAAACCAAGTGGTCGGTTGATCTGTGGGACTTCGACGACGCGATCGATCGTGGTGCCTCTCAGGAGGCGTTGGCGCTTTATCGGCGCGGGACGTTTCTGGACGGGCTGCGAATTCCCGACGCCGCGTCCTTCGACCACTGGGTCGATGGCGAGCGTGAGCGACTACGGCGTCGCGCGATTGAGGCGGCGACAGCGCTGGTCAATACAGCGGAGCGTGACGGCGACTTGGGCAGCGCCGCCGCGCACATGCGGATCGCATGCGAGCTAAGCCCCTTTGACGAGCAGCTCTTGCGTCGTCACTTGGCACTGCTCGACCGCAACGCCGATCGTGCCGGGGCGATCAGCGCGTTCGCCGAGTTCACCGAGCGACTGCAGCGCGAGCTGGATGTGCTACCGTCTCCCGAGACGATGACGGTGAGTGAGACCATTCGACAACGAAAGGCCACGGTAGCGTCAGTCAAGCCAGGTGGCGCAAGCGAGGCGCTCACTCACCACGTACTCGTGGCGAGCACGCCCGAACATGATCTGACGCCGGGATCGCCGCGTGTCGCGCCGGCCAAAGCGCCGGCGAGCGGCGTTCGTCGTTTCGTCGCGATCGCTGGTAGTGTATTGACACTGGTCGTCGTGCTCGCTGTTGTCATCGTAAAGCCTGCCGACGCAACGAAGTCGGGCAGCGTCGTCGTGACGCCGTTCGTCAACCGAACCGGCGACTCGACGTTGACGCAGTGCGGCGAGATGATCGCCGATCAGTTGAGCTTCGCACTCATCAACGCGGGTGTCGCCGACGTCGCGGACGCTCGAACGCGCGCTCGACAGGGGCTCAGTGTGGTCAGTCCCGACTACAGCGCTGACCCAGAGCGACTGGCCGCGCTTGCTCGCGAACGCGGCGCGACCACCATCGTCACCGGGCAATACTATCGTGCCGGTGACTCGCTGGTGTTGTACGCGAAAATCAGCGGTGTCAACGCGAGCAAAGAGCCCCTGCGCTTCGCTCGCGAATCCACACCGTTGAACGATCCGTGTGGAGCCCTGCCTCGACTCGAGCAACGATTGCTTGGGGTAATCGCCTCCGTGCGCGACGTGCGCATGACCGCCGCCACCTCAACCGAAACGCAGGCGCCGACGTACGCGGCGTACTCCGCGTACGTCGCGGGATTGCGTGCCGTGATCGCCTGGAAGACGGACAGTGCTGTCACTCATTTCGAGCGTGCGCTGGCACTCGACTCCAACTTCGTCGCAGTCGTGCCGCTACTGACCGACGCACTCGGCGCATTAGGTCGTACTGAACGCGCGGACTCCCTGCTGGCCGCCTACAGTGCTCGGCGCGTCCAGTTTGCACCATTCGATCAAGCGCAGCTTGATGCGACCCTCGCCTCTGCTCGAGGTAATCGAGACGCGATGTACGACGCTACCCTCCGTATGACGCGTCTGGCCCCGCATTCCCCCGATGCGCAGGAGCAGCTGGGATATGCCGCAGCGACGACGAATCACTTCGAGCAAGCGATTGACGCGTACTCGCGCGTCGACTTCAAGCACGGCTGGGCGTCCGAACCAACGTTCAGAGCACTCAACTGGCACGGCACGGCGCTGCACATGCTTGGTCGATATGCAGATGAATTCGCGTTAGCGAACGAGCGCAGCGCGGAGCGTCCGAGTGACGACGTCGCGTGCGGCTTTATGTTGCACGCTATGGCGCCGCGCGCGCTAGTCGACGACATGACGCGCACAATGCTCAAGTGTACCTCGCCCTCGGGCGTACTCGACAGCGTGTCCGCTTCGCGTATTCGACTCGAAGTTGGCGACGAGTTACGCACCCACGGCCGCACCGCCGAAGCGCTGCGATTCGCCGAGCCCGCGGTTGTGTGGTCTCGCGCGAAAGCACGCGGGACGGCCGTCGATTCCAGATGGAACATTCAACTTGGCATGGGATTGCTGCAAACTGGAGCATGGACAGAAGCGCTCGCGGTGTGGGAACCGATGGCGCGCAAGCGTCCCAACAACGAGCCTCCGCGCTTCGCGGCCAACACCGCCATTGCCGCGGCGCATCTTGGCCAAATGGCGCTCGCCGAAGAGATGCTGGCGCGCCTCAATAAGCCCACGGCGCTCGTACACTTTCAGCGCGCCCGCGTGCTCGCGCAGCTCAATCGCAAGAGTGAGGCGCTGTCGGAACTCCGGCAGGCGGTTGCGATGGGCGTCTCAGCAGTGCAACTCGCGCACTCGAATTTTGCATTCGATCCGCTGCACGGAATGCCCGAGTACGAAGCGCTGATGGCGGCGCGGAAATAACGTGTTGCTCACAATCTCAATGCTCTGACATCCGCGTCTTGATGCCGATACCGCGCACAAATGGCTGCGTGCGTGCGTGAAACTCGCGTGCGACGCCGCGCGACGGGCGCTACAGCACCCGCCACCACGGCGCGGCGACAATGTTCTTGCCAAGCGTGAGCGTTTCACTTCCGCCATGAAGCAATAGCCCCCCTACCGCGATGTCGGCGTATTCAGCAAAAAACGCCCGAAGTCCAGCGGTATCGTTCACGCCGGGGGACATCGTGGATTTCACTTCGATCGGCAACACCGCACCGTTCGGCAGTTCCACCACAAAGTCCACTTCGTGCTGCGTGGTTGTGCGCCAATGATGCACGATGGGTCGTTGCGATTGACTGCTGCACCACGCCTGAAGGTCTGTAAGGATCATGTTCTCCAGGTGCGCGCCGGTTGGCGTTGACGTGCCGGCGAGATGCAGTGCCATCGCAGTATCCGACCAGTACAGTCGTGGTTTGCGCGTAAGGCGGCTGGTGCGATTCACGCTGAAAGCCGGCACGCGAATGAGTTGATACGCGACCGCCAACAGGTCGGTCCATCGCGACACCGTTGATGTCGGCAACCCGGTGGTCTGCGCCCATGCGGCCTGATGTTCGGGCTGCCCGAGTCCTGTGCACGCCGCACGCATGAGTCGCAGCAAGTCCAGCGGTCGGCTCAGTGCCGAGAGCTCTGCCACGTCGCGCGCAAGAAACGTATCGAGATAGCCTTGCAGCCAGTCCGCTTGTTGAGTGTGCGTCATGGTGCCGACGACAACCGGCGGATACTGACTCTGTTTCGCCAACGTTCGCCAATCGGCGGCATCATGTTTCTTGGACGCGCTCGACTTCGCCTCAAGCATCGCGCGCCACTCGGCACACGGTGTCTCGAACAGTTGCTGCCAGCGTCCCGCACGTCCAGTTCCGTTTCGCTCGCCGCGCGTCAGCGGCCACAATGACACAAACGACGCGCGTCCACTCAATGACTCCTGCACCTTTTTCATTGCGAGAAGGTTGGCGGAGCCAGTGAGTACGAAGCGGCCCGGGCGACGATCTCGATCGACAGCGCGTTTGATTGCGATGAGCAGATCTGGTGCGCGCTGGATTTCATCGATCGCTATGCGATCAGCGCGAGCAACGAGTCCTTCCGGATCCGCGAGCGCCTGCGCGCGCGTATCGAGGTCATCGAGCGTGAGCTGGAGCATGCCCTTCGTTTGGGGCGTGTGGGCGATGAGCGTGCTCTTGCCCGTCTGTCGCGCTCCCATAACCACCGCAACCGGCTGCGCTCCAAGAATCGCGCCTAGGTGCGACTCGGCGAGTCTGGGGAGGTAGTGATTTTTAGCAGCCCGCGGCATGGGATAAAATATGCCATGCCGTGGGACGTTTTACAAGTCATTGTTTGACGATGCGCGGGGGCGATGTACGCGGCTGCATCGAGCCGCGTACATGAGTCTGTGAAAATGACGTTCCACTAGTGCTTGACGAGTGCTCCGAGCGTGATGCGAAACTCCTTCGCGGTCGCGTCATAGTTCACCGTATACGTTGTCGGATAACTGCCGGCCTTTGACCATTGCGTCGGTTGCGGAATGGTTTTTGTCGCATTGACCGGATGACTGTCGAGATACGCCTTCGTGATCATTGGTTCGACGAAGATGTATTGACCGTCCCACGAGCCGTAGATGAACGTGTTGGTGAACGCTTGTCCCGTAAATTCCGACGACTTGGTGTCGGTCCAATGCACACCCATTTGCGGTACGGCACTCGCCGCGATCGGCGCCGGCGGCGACGCGTATCCCGTCGGTACAAACGCAGCGCCGGGCAGATTCGCGGCCTTCACCGCGTACTGCGGATCGGTGGGCAAAATCGCCATCTGCGTTGCCGAACTCACGATATAGAAGTGCATGTCAAAGTGCGGCAGTCCGTAGATCTGCACCGGATCATGGCCGAGCGGATTCCATCCCAGCTCGGCGTGATCAAAACCAGTACCCGCAGCTTCCGCCGGCAAAGCCAGCGTTGACATAAGCGCCGACGGACTGGGTCCACTCACCGTGGTCGGCAAGCCGGTCAAAGCCGTTTCGGTCAACGCGATGCCGATCGCCGACGGCACACCTGATTTATCGGTCTGCACCCACGCACGCGCAGTGCCCTGCCCAAACGTGACCGAAGGACCGTACGTCAGGGTCGATTTGTCGACGGCCGTCGTGCTGTCGCTGCAGGAGATCGCCACTCCCAGTGTGCCGGTGACGACGAGAGCGGTGGCGACCATGGCGGTGACGCCAAGGAATGACTTTTTCATGTGCGCGTCCGGTGTAGCTGGTGATGATCGAACTGTTGTCATCACCTACAGCGACAAACTGCACACGAATTTTTCATGGGACATAGGCGATGACGGCTTTCAACCCGGAATTCGCTGGCCGCCTCGGCCAGCCGAGGGTAAGATTCGCTGTGTCAACCGACTTGCACGGCGAAGCGCGCATCTTATTTGATGAACTGTTCGAGCTCGACGACGCCGGCCGCGTCGCGCGGTTGCGGGAGCTGGGCGCAGACTCAGCCGTGGCGCGCGAGGTGGAGTCCCTGCTGGCCGCCGCATCGAGCGCAGGCGACTTTTTGCGGCTGCTCCCTTCCGACCACGCACCAAGCCTCGGCGACGAACTCGTCGCGAATCGTTATCGCATTGAGCGATTGCTGGGGAGCGGCGCGATGGGCGACGTATACCTCGCGCGGGACCAACAGCTTGATCGCAACGTGGCGCTCAAATTTCTGCGCCCCTCTGCTGCCGCCGCAGACCCAAATATGGTGGCGCGATTTCGTGCCGAGGCACGCGTAGCTGCCCGGCTCGAGCATCCGCACGCAGCGACGGTATTCGACAACGGCGAATCCGACGATGGCCGGCTGTTTATCGTCATGGCCTACTACCCGGGCGACACGCTTCGCGAACGCATCGCACAGGCGCAACTCTCCGTATCCGATGCGCTGAGAATCGCCGCACAGATTGCCAGTGCACTGGCCGCCGCACACGCCGCAGGCATTGTGCATCGCGATGTGAAGCCCGCCAACGTGCTCTTTGACGCGACGGGCTCCGCTCGGCTCGCGGACTTTGGCATCGCAAAATTTCTCGCCGACACCGACGTTATCACGCGTGATGTCGCGGTCGGTACTCCCGCGTACATGTCGCCTGAACAAATGCGCGGTGATGTCGACGCAAGCGCCGACTTGTGGGCCTTGGGCGTCATGCTGTACGAGATGCTCACGGGGCATCGACCGCAAACGGGCGCAAGTGCATCCGCACACGCCGACTCGCTTGCGTCGTTCGACGCGCGCGTTCGCGCACTTGTGAACACGCTGCTCGCTGACGACCGCGCTGCACGCCCCATAAATGCGCATGCGGTGCGCGACGCTCTCGATGCGCTGATCGCTGCGAACGCCGCGGCCGTGCATCCGCGTCTGCCAGAGATGGGACGTGGTGCATTGCCGAACACGGTCACGCGGTTGTTCGGCCGCGAACACGAGTTGGCTGCTGCGCGAACATTGTTGGCGGAGTCGCGACTGCTCACACTCATTGGTCCGGGTGGCACGGGTAAAACGCGTCTGTCACTCGAACTCGCGTCGGGTGTGCGCGACGAGTATCCAGATGGCGTGTGGTTTGTGCCGCTTGCCGAGATCGCCGAGCCGGCGCTGGTGCCGTGGTCTGTGGCGCAGGTTCTCGGCGTTAGTCACAGCGGTAGTATTCCTCCGGCCGATCGCGTGATCGCCGCACTGTCGGCACGACGAGCACTGCTGCTGCTCGA
>JANXUN010000481.1 GCA_025356185.1 Gemmatimonadaceae bacterium | reverse complement strand
CTTTTTAGCAGGTGGTGAGATTCCCGTGCCGATCGTGCAAGGCGGAAGCGGCGGCGGTCAGCAGGGCGTGACGATTCAGTATCACGAGTTTGGCATTCGTCTCAACTTCACAGGCGAAGTGCTGAACGATTCGCTGATTCGGCTCAAGGTGAGTCCTGAAGTATCCTCACTCGACTATTCAAACGCGGTGACGGTCTCTGGCTTTCGCGTGCCGGCACTACGGTCACGAAAAATTGAATCGACGATCAATGTCTTGAAAGATCGAAGTCTGATCATCTCGGGGCTGTACAATGACGAGCGCGAGCAAGTCAAAACCGGGCTGCCGTTCTTTCGCAACATTCCGATTCTTGGTGAGCTCTTTAGCAGCACGCGATGGACGCACAATGAGAGCGAACTGATCGTAATCGTCACGCCGACCATCATCGATCCAAACAATCCTCGCGAATCGAGCACGATGCGATTTGCGCCCGACACTACGGTGCCGGCCGCAGCCGCGTTGGTGCGTCCGCCAAAAACACCGGCAAAGCCACCGCGCAAATGATGTCAACGATTTCATACCAATGGCGGACCACACCATGACTTCGCTTACCGCAACAGGAAAACGCCTTGCACTGATGGTGCAGGGCGCAGGCGTTTCAGAAAACGTGCTGAACGAGATGCTCGGGCAGCGCGGATTTGCGCCGGTCGTCATGGTCAGCACCGTCACCGAGTTGGTCACGCGCATGCGTGCGCTGCAAGCGACGCTTGTCATCGTACCGATCGGCGGCATCGGCTCGGAAGCGTTGTTTGAGCAAGAGCTCCGAAAGAGCGTTGGTACGATCGCCATTGGCACCGCGACGACGAAAGACGCTGACATTGTGTTGGCGGCCATGCGATCTGGCATTCTGGAGTTCCTCGTGACGCCTGCGGATGGCGCTGACGTGCGTGCAGCCGTTTCGCGCGTCCTCGCGTTGTGCGCCGTCAGTTCGGAACGGGGACAGATCTACACGATCTATGCGGCCAAGGGTGGACTTGGGACCTCAACCGTTGCGGCGTCGCTGTCGTGGGAGCTCGCGCGTCGTAATGGACACCAAGGCGTGTGTCTCATCGACTTAACAACAACCGGTGCTGGCGTTCGCGTGATGCTCGACATCAATCCGATGTACGACTTGGGCAACATTGCCGCGCGTGCTGAGCGCATCGATCGCGAGCTGGTACGATCCGTGATCGCGCCGCACCCGGATGGCATTGCCGTCCTTGCGGCTGCCGAGGAAGTGGACGCCGCGGAAACGTTGAGCATGGATTCGGCCAGCCGCCTGTTTGATGTGTTGCGGCAGGAATACGCATACACCGTGATCGACAGCGACCACCACTTTGCAGACCCGACGCTCTCCGCGCTCGACGCAGCAGACAAGATCGTGCTCGTAACGCAGCTCGACGTTTCCGCGTTGCGAAGCACGCAACGCTCTCTCGGCGTGCTGGGGCGCCTCGGCTACTCTGCGGACAAAACCGTGATTGTGGTCAATCGGCATACCGATCGCGACCGCATCTCGGTCGTTGATGCCGAAGCCGTCTTGCGTCGTCCGATCGACTGCCGCTTGCCTAACGATTACTTGGCGTGCTCCGATGCGACCACGAACGGTCAGTTCGTGCAGCGTTTCGCACCCACATCGCCGTTGGTGACTGGCATAAGTGCACTGGCGAGCCTGTTGAGTGGGTCGGCGGCACTGGATGCGCCAACGCCCGTGGTGCCCGCTGAAAAGCGTGGGTTTGCCCGCATGTTCGCTCGCAAGTAGTCGACGAGTCGCGAATCCATGGCAAAATCACTGCGTGAACGCATGATGGGCCGCACGTTGGGCGCTGACATTTTTCCGACAGCGAGCGACGACGGCGCGAAAGGGCCAATCGCTGACTCACCCAAAGTGAGTTCGATGAAGGACGGTGCCTCGGGAATGTTCGGTCCTCGCAAAGAGGCCACCGAATCACTCTCTGCCGTCGAACAACTCAAGCATTCGATTCACCGCAAGCTCATCGAACGCTTGGATCTCGAAGCGCTCGAGCGCGTCACCGACGAGCGACTGATTGCCGCACAAATTCGCCAGGCAGTGGCCGAACTCCTGCGCGATGAATCCACACCGCTCAGTCAGGCCGAGCGCGAAGAGTTGGTCGATCAGGTCGTGTATGAAGTGATCGGTCTGGGACCCATCGAGCCGCTGTTTCGAGATCCCACGGTGTCTGACATTTTCGTAAATGGTCCGCGAGAGATTTTCGTCGAGCGCAAGGGCAAGATCCACCGGGTAAAAGCCACATTTCGCAATGACGCGCACTTGCTTGCGGTTCTTGATCGCATTGTCAGTCGCGTTGGACGTCGCGTGGACGAATCGTCACCCATGGTCGATGCCCGTTTGCCGGACGGCTCACGCGTGAACGCGATCATTCCGCCGCTCGCGATCGACGGGGCCGTCGTTTCCATTCGCCGCTTCGGCGCCAATCTCGGTCCAGAAAAACTGGTCGAGTTTGGCGCGATGACCGCCGACATGTTGACACTGCTTCGCGCATGCGTGAAGGCGCGGCTGAATGTCCTCGTGTCTGGCGGCACAGGGTCGGGCAAGACCACGCTGCTCAATGCGTTGAGTTCATTTATTCCGAGCGCAGAGCGCGTCGTGACGATTGAGGATGCGGCCGAGCTCCGGTTGCAGCAAGAGCACGTCGTTCGCCTGGAAACGCGTCCGCCCAATGCGGAAGGCCGCGGCGAAGTCACGATGCGCGATTTGGTCAAGAACGCGCTGCGAATGCGCCCCGATCGAATCATCGTGGGTGAAGTGCGTGGCGCCGAGGCGATGGACATGTTGCAGGCAATGAATACTGGTCACGAAGGATCACTCACTACGGTGCATGCGAATACGCCGTACGACGCGATCGGTCGTCTCCAGACGATGATTTTACTGGGCGGTACGAATCTTCCCGATCGCGCCATGCGTGAGCAGATCTCGTCGGCACTCGACCTTGTGGTGCAGGCGAGCCGTCTGTCTGATGGAACACGCCGCGTAACGAGCATCACCGAGGTGTGCGGCAACGACGGCGACGGTGTGAAGATTCAGGAACTCTACCGCTTTCGACGTGACGGAGTCGCGGAAGATGGGCGCGTCATTGGTGAGCACGAGCCGATGGGCATCGTGCCACACTTCATGGACCGGCTGAAGATGGCTGGCCTAGAGTTACCGCCAAGTCTGTTCGGCGCGTAAGGCGACGAACCGATGGCGAACGAACTACTGCTGATCTCGCTCGCAGCATCGTTTGGCGCGATGCTATTGGTGGTGGGCGCGTACCTGTGGGTTGTTCGTCGCGAGCGGGATAGTGCACGCGCGCTGCGCGAGCGTCTCGAAGGTTTTGGCAGTTCGTTCGATTCGTTTTCTGATACGTCGATTCTCAAGCGCGCGGCGACGGACGCGGATTTGATCGATCGCTTTATCGCAAACCGTGGATCCTTGGCGGTCGTCGAGGATGAGATGCGGCGCGCGGGGATGAAGTGGACGGTGCGTCAATTTGCGTCGTACGTACTTGCCGGATTTGTGGTCGGAATCATCGCGGCGTATTGGTTGCCGTTTGTCGCGGCGCTACCCGTTGGAATTGTTTGCGCGGCTGCACCGTTCTTCATCGTGACGCGCACGCGAAAAAAGCGCGATCGACGTGTCGAAGAACAGCTTCCAGAAGCCGTCGATATGCTCGTCAACTCGATGCGCGCGGGGTTTTCGCTGCAAGCTGGTATGAACGTCATCGGCGCCGAGTTGCCCGCTCCCGCTGGACCGGAGTTTGCACGCTTCTATGACGAGCAACGGCTGGGGATCGATGTGAAGCAAGCGCTGATCAACTTGCAAGCGCGCTTGGGCACGCTCGATTCGCGCATGATGGTGCTCGCGATTCTTATTCAGCGCGAAACGGGCGGCAATCTCGCGGAAATCCTCGGCAATCTGTCCAAAGTCATTCGGGATCGAATCAAGTTTCGCGATTCGGTCAGCATTCTGACGGCCGAATCCAAAGTGTCCGCCTACATCCTCTCAGCGCTGCCGTTACTGTTGTTTGCGGTCATTCAAATGAGCAATCCTGATTACATCGGCGAGTTAACCGGTACGCCGTCGGGTCGGATGCTGCTCGGATACGCAGCAGCGTCGCTCGCGATTGGCGTGTTGCTCCTGCAGAAGATGGCCAAGGTGGAGCAGTAGGCGCGCACATGACGACCTCAGTGCTCTTAACCGTATTGCTCGCAACGTTCGCGCTATCGATTGGATCGATAGCGTGGGCCGTGATGTCGAGCCGCGAGCGACAGAGCGTCGTGCGCCGCGCGCTGGGCGTGCAAGAGCCCACGCTCAGCGCCATTCGTCCACTCACGCGCACGCCGATGCATCGCGTCGCAGATTGGTTGGCGGCGCGCGTGCCTGCAACGTTGGGCGGCGACACGGTGAGCGTGAGTCGATTGGAGCAAGCGGGATACACATCAGCCAACGCGGCGTCGCTGTTTGGACTCGTGCGTGTGGCGTCCGTCGTGCTCGGTTCCGGGCTCGCTCTTGTGTTTGCTCCATCGAACGACGTGCTGTTGTATCTCGTTGCGATCATCGTGGGTGTGGCCGTGGGCGTCCTCGCGCCAATGACACTGCTCAATGGGCGAGTCGCAGCACGACAGACAGAAATTCGACGTGGT